>JAURLR010000344.1 GCA_030831135.1 Alphaproteobacteria bacterium | reverse complement strand
TCGGAAGACTGGGCGGCTATTACGACCTGAAATACTACCGGCATTGCGATTACTTGATCGGGAATACCCAGGACATCGTTGATCATATCGTGGAGCAGGGCTTCGACCCGGTGCGGGCGGTCTATCTTCCGAATTTTGTTCACCGGCCCACCCGGGAAGCGATCTCCCGGCTTGGTTTTGACACGCCTGTCGATGTCCCTCTGCTGCTCGCCATGGGGCGTTTGCACGAGAACAAAGGCTTTGACGTATTGCTGCACGCCATGGTCGATTTGCCGGACCACTGGCTGTGGATTGCGGGTGAGGGCCCCGAGGGGCCCGCGCTGACAAAACTGGCTGAAGATCTCGGTGTTTCGGGCCGGGTGCGCTTTCTCGGCTGGCGCGATGACTCCGATGCTCTGATGCAGGCTTGCGATCTGTTTGTCTGCTCGTCCCGCCATGAACCGCTGGGCAACATCGTTCTGGAAGCCTGGGCCGCCAACAAACCTGTGGTCGCCGCAGCAGCTGCCGGCCCCGTCAGTCTGATCGGCGAGAACGAAGCCGGGTTGCTGGTGCCGCTCGAAGATGCCGGTGCCTTGGCTCAGGGAGTTCTGAAACTGACCCATGAACCGGAACTTGCGGCAAGACTTGCAGCCGAAGGGCTTTCCCGCTTTGAGCGCGAATACACAGAGGATGCGGTTGTCGCGAAATATCTCTCCTTCTTTGAGAGCGTGCGCTAGTCATGTGCGGGATTGCGGGTCTGATGGGGGTTGGCGGTGCCGAGGCGGATCAGGCCACGCTGGACCGTCTCATTGCGGCCTTGCGGCATCGCGGGCCCGACGGTGAGGGATCCTATGCGGCGCGCAATGTGGCGCTCGGCCAGACGCGCCTCGCGATCATCGATCTCGAAACCGGAAACCAGCCGCTCTACGAACCCGGTGGGGCGGTGCTGGTCGCGAATGGTGAAATCTACAACTATCTCGAGCTGCGCGATTCGTTGGGGACGGAGGAATTTACCACCCGTTCCGACTGTGAACCGCCGCTTCATCTTTACCGCCGTTACGGGCTGGACTTTGTCGATCATCTGCGCGGCATGTATGCGATCGCGCTGTATGATCCGATTGAGGGTCAGTTGGTGCTTTCCCGCGACCCGTTCGGAATCAAGCCGCTCTATTATGCCCAGACCAGTGCGGGCTTTGCATTTGCATCCGAACCCCAGGCGCTGATCGCAGCCGGGCTCGTGTCGCCAAAGGTGAACCCGGAAGCACGCATAGAGCTCTTCCAGTTGCAGTTCACGACCGGCGCCGCCACGATTTTCGAGGGAATCAACCGCGTCCTGCCCGGTGAATCCGTTATCGTACGCGACGGACGGGTGGTTGCGCGGCGCCGCCGTGTCGCCCTGCCGACCGAGGGTGTCGCGTCGTGGTCGGAATCCGAGGCGCTCGAACGTCTTGATGCCGCCCTGCGAAACAGTGTGGAGGTGCATCAGCGCTCCGACGTGCCTTACGGCATGTTCCTGTCCGGTGGTGTCGACAGCTCGGTGCTCTTGTCCCTGATGTCGGAACTCAACGACCAGCCGGTGCATGCGTTCACGGCGGGCTTTCTGGGCACATCGGTTGGCGACGAGCGCGATCATGCGCGCGCGGTGGCCGGAGCGGCGGGGGCCACGACGGTGGATATCGCCATCAGCGCGGATGATTTCTGGCGCGACCTGCCCCGCATTGCCGGTGCGATGGACGACCCCACGGCGGACTACGCCATCGTCCCGACATTCCTGCTGGCCGAGGCCGTACGGCGCGAAGGCCTGAAGGTCGTTCTGACCGGGGAGGGCGGCGACGAACTTTTTGCCGGTTATGGGCGTTATCGCAGCGCGACCCGGCCCTGGTGGCGGGGTGGCCGCAGCATGCGCTCGCGCGGTGTCTTTGATGGTCTGGGGGTGTTGCGTGAAACGCCGACAGGCTGGCGTGATGGTTTTACAGCGGTGGAGCAGACCGTCGATACCGGCGCCATGACCCGGCTGCAAATTGCCCAGGCGACCGATTGTGCAGACTGGCTGCCCAATGATCTCTTGCTCAAGGTTGACCGGTGCCTGATGGCAAACGGAGTTGAGGGGCGCACGCCGTTCCTGGATTCCGAAGTGGCTTCGGTCGCGTTCCGATTGCCCGACGCGTTGAAGGTGCAGGACGGACGCGGCAAGTGGCTGCTTCGCCGCTGGCTCGACCAAGCGATGCCCGAAGCCCGTCCGTTTGAGCGCAAACGCGGGTTCAGTGTTCCGGTCGCAGAGTGGATCGAAGATGCTCCGACGGAGATCGGAGCACTTGTGGCGCATCAGCCCGGCGTGGTCGAGATGTGTGACCCGCGCGCGGTCGAATCGCTGTTCGCCAAAAAGGGCAAGCGACAGGGTTTTGCGGCCTGGCTTCTGCTGTTTTATGCGCTTTGGCATAATCATCACGTGCTCGGACTGCGTGACGTCGAAAACGTCCGGGATGCACTGGATGCCGCAAAAAGAGCGGCCTGATACCGGGTCGAGGCCATTTCAAAAGATTTTGGCCCGCACTGTGTTGTCTCAATCAACGAACCATGTGGTCTCTGTGGCTGACTTTCGAGGTCAGAAACCCTATATTCCCTTCACAAAATTGTGCGCTGCACATACTGGGGAACGCGGCCGGACCGGCCTGCCAAAAGGAGAAAACCATGACTGCCTGTATCGTAGGTTGGGACCATCTGAAATTCGGGAAGCGCGAAGGCGAAGACATTGAAGACATGATCGTCAGTGTCGCGACCGGCGCCATGCGCGATGCCGGTGTTGAGCCGAAAGACGTCGATGCGATTTATCTGGGCACCTTCGGTGGTGGATTCGTGCGTCAGGAATTTCCGGCCTCGCTCGTGCTGCAGGCCCATGACGATCTGCGCTTCAAGCCTTCGACCCATGTCGAGAACGCCTGTGCAACAGGATCGGCTGCGATCTATCAGGGCCTCAACCACATTGCCGCGAAGCGCGCTCGCATCGTTCTGGTGGTCGGCGTTGAAAAGATGACCGAAGTCAG
>JAURLR010000343.1 GCA_030831135.1 Alphaproteobacteria bacterium | reverse complement strand
GCCCATCGCGGCATCGAATCGATCACACTGGATCGCGAGGCGATGCATCTCAAGGACGAGATGATGCCGCGCTACGCCAAGCTTGTGTACAACGGCTTCTGGTTCGCACCCGAACGCGAGATGATCCAGGCACTCATCGACAAGAGCCAGGAGCGGGTTTCGGGCACGGTCCGGATCAAGCTCTACAAGGGCAATGTCGCAGTCGTCGGCCGGAAGTCGTCGGAAAGCCTCTACTCGCTGGATCACGTCACCTTCGAGGACGACAAGGTATATGACCAGCGCGATGCCGAAGGCTTCATCAAGCTGCAGGCGCTTCGTCTGCGTCTGGCCAAGGCCTTGCGGGACTAGACGTCAGCCGATCACAGGCCAGGCGGGTTCTCCGATGACAAACCCGTGCCCGGCGACCAGCGCCAGATAGATCGCGATGCTGAGAAGCACGCGCCACCAGCCGATTCCGGCCCAGTCCATGGTGGTGCGCCGGGCGAGCAGTGCCCCGAAGGGGATGGCGCTGGTGGTCAGCATCACCGGACCCCAGTCCGCGCCGTAGTGAAACTCCCGCCGCTTGTCGATATGCCACATGCCGCCAACCGACAGGATCAGCATGCCGGCAAACAGGATGATCGAGCGGCTGTCGCCATTGACGATCAGGTGAACCAGCGCCCAGAGCGAGATTCCGTTCAGGAAGGGGTGCCGCGTGACCCGCATGATGCCGCGGGTCAGGTTGCGGCCCGGCTCGTCGAGCCGGGTGCCGGCCAGAGTGGGTGAGGGTGTGCTCAGGCCGCAGACCATCAGAAAGATCGCCAGTGGCATTGAGACCCCGGGCAGCCACAACCAGGAATCCGCTGTCTGCCAGACAATGTCGGCCGGGGCGTTGATATAGGCAAGGATCATCCAGACGAAGACCACAAGCATCAATGCGGAATAGGCGGTCAGGAACCGGGTCTCCCCCAGCTTGCCGACCAGCACCATGCGCAGGGGCTGGCTCGACAGGGCAAAATGCCCGACGACAAACAGTACGGTGGCTGCAAAAAGCGCGTTCAGACTGCCGATCATGATCTCTCCCGATAGATTACAATTATCTGGCCTTCACAGGGGAGTCGTCCACCCGTGACGGACGTGCTAATGAGCCGCCATGACTGATACACAAGATCCGATCGCGGCGGCGATTCTTTCCCAGCTGGCCTTTGGCAAACCCGGCAGTTCGATAGCCCCGGAAGAGGTGGCGCGCGCCGTTGCCGAAGCCAAACGCACGCCGAAAGACCCCGCCGATCTCTGGCGGAAATATCTTTCTGCTGTGAAGCAGCAGGCGATTCATCTGGCCCGCGCGGGTCAGATCGAGTTGTTGCGCAAGGGCAAGCCCGTCGATGACCCTGCCCATGTCAAAGGCGTGGTGCGCTACAGGTTGCCGGAATCCGAGCAAAGCTGAGCATCCTTCGAGACGGCGCTGCGCGCCTCCTCAGGATGAGGATGGTGGGGTTTCCTTGTACCTCATCCTTAGGAGGGCCGAAGGCCCGTCTCGAAGGATGCTTGGCGTCAACTTCTAGAGTTTCGGCGGTTCGATCCCGTTCTGGCGGCAGGCCGCCGTCACGGTGTTCGCCAGCAGGCAGGCGATGGTCATCGGGCCGACCCCGCCGGGAACCGGCGTGATCGCACCGGCGATCTTGACCGCGGCATCGAAATCCACGTCTCCGACCAACCGCATCTTGTCCGGCTCATCTTCGGTGGGCGCCGCCACCCGGTTGATTCCCACATCGATGACGGTCGCGCCCGGCTTGATCCAGTCCCCCTGAACCATCTGCGGGCGCCCGACAGCGGCGACCAGAATGTCGGCCCTGCGGCAGACATCCGGCAGGTCTTTCGTGCGGGAATGGGCGATGGTCACGGTGCAATTGGCCTGGGTGAGCAGGGCGGCCATTGGTTTGCCGACAATGTTCGAGCGCCCCAGTACGACCGCGTTCAGGCCTGACAGGTCGCCGAGCCGGTCTTCGAGCATCATCCGACAGCCCAGCGGCGTGCACGGAACCATCGCGGCATCGGGACCATCCATCTGACCGGTCGCCAGCCGCCCGGTGTTGATTACGTGAAATCCGTCGACATCCTTGGCCGGCGCGATTCCGTCGATCACGGCATTCGGGTCGATCTGGTCCGGCACGGGAAGCTGCACGAGAATTCCGTGCACGCTGGGGTCCTTGTTCAGCCGGTCCACCAGGGCCAGCAATTTCTCCTGGGTCGTGGCGGCGTCCAGCCGGTGATCGCGTGCGGTGATCCCGGCAGCTTCGGCGGCCTTGCCCTTGTTGCGCACATAGACCTGGCTGGCGGGGTCTTCGCCCACCAGCACCACGGCGAGTCCCGGGACCAGCCCGTGGGCATCTTTCAGGGCCGCCGTTGCGGTGGCGATGCGTTCGCGCAGGGCTTCGGCGAAGGCCTTGCCGTCGATGATCGTGCTGTTGCTCATGTTCATATTCTCCGCGACGGATGGTCGGGCCTTCCCGCTTGCATGCCCCATAACAGGGACAAGGCCTCTAGCATGGGTATCAGAGTCGTGGCACCACCGTCACATGGCTTGGCCAGCTGACTTGGCCAGGGCGCTGGCTGGATGCCTAGCGGAGGCCCATGATGTCAGGCAGCAGGTTGCGCAGGAACACCAGCGCGAGGATCAGAAGCATCGGGGACAGGTCGATGCCGCCAACCGACGGGACAACCGAGCGGATGCGCCCGAGAATCGGTTCGGTGATCCGGTAGAGGAAATCCCCGATCGTGTAGACGAACCGGTTCGAGGTGTTGATCACGTTGAACTGGACCAGCCAGCTCAGGACGACAGAAATGATCAGGGCCCACATATAAAGCGCGATGATCGTATCGATGAGTTGCCAGACGGCGAACATGGGCAGGCTCTTCGGGGTTTGAGGCGGCGCAAGCACCGGAAATTGCAGAGTTTGTTGCGAGCGAGACTAGCCAGCGACCGGGCGGCTGTCCAGTAACGCAGGCGTGGGTGGCCCGGTGGGAAATTCCCGTGGAATTCCACGCGCGCACGGCTTGACATAAGTGCATGGCCCCTCACATATTCCGCGCGCCGCGCAGGACCCCAAAACCTGCGCCTGCCGTCATCCGGCATCGGTGGGGCCGTAGCTCAGTTGGGAGAGCGCTACGTTCGCAACGTAGAGGTCAGGGGTTCGATTCCCCTCGGCTCCACCAAATTTCGGCAATCAATTCAATGTGTTGCCGAAGTTTTTTTTGATTAGAGACACCCGTCATTCCAGACCGTCACAACGCTGCCACAGCGAAAGGGTTTGGTATGGCTTCTATCCGAAAAAGAAACGGGAAATGGCAGGTCCAGGTTCGCCGCAAAGGACGAAGGTCTGTCACAAAGTCTTTTGAGCAGAGGGCGGACGCGCAACGCTGGGCCCACCGCATAGAAGTAACTCTAGATGCGCGCGACGTAGGGCATGAATCGAGGGTGCTCGGATCGTTAACTCTCGCCCAACTTATTGATCGCTATCTCTTAGAAGTTGTCCCCCATAAACGTGGGGCAACTGTCGAAGCCTATATTTTGCGAGCGTTCCAAAGACGGTGGTTAGCCAAGCTTCCGCTATCTGAACTCAACCGATATGCCGTAGTTCGCTATCGTGATGAGCGTTTGGCTGCTGTTAAAGCAGCAACGGTTTACCGTGAGCTTGGCATTATCCGTCACTGTTTAAATATTGCGCGCGTTGAGTGGGGTCTGCCAATCGACCAAAACCCTCTGGCGGATATCTCGTTACCGGCGATAGGGGCGCATCGCAATCGACGACTGTCAGAGTTCGAAGAGAGGCGTTTGC
>JAURLR010000342.1 GCA_030831135.1 Alphaproteobacteria bacterium | reverse complement strand
TCGGGCGACCACTTCAGGATTTGCGATGCCAGAGCCAGACGCCAGACTGACAGCCACCCCGACCGACGGCCCCGTTGGCGCTTTCGTCTCGGGCGTCGACCTGTCACGCCCGCTCGACCCGGCCACCGCAACCGCGCTCCACACCGCGCTGGGCGACTACGGCGTGCTGTTCTTCCGGGATCAGGACATCACTCCCGAACAGCACATCGCCTTTGCGCAGGCCCTCGCCCCCATCGTCATCAACCGCTTCTTTACGCCGGTCGCGGAACACCCGCAGATCGCCGAAATGCGCAAGGAAGCCGACCAGAAGAACAACATCGGCGGCGCGTGGCATGCCGATCACAGCTATGACGAAATCCCGGCGACCGGCTCGATCCTCGTTGCCCGCGAGCTGCCTCCGACAGGCGGGGACACGCTGTTTGCCAGCATGTATGCCGCTTACGACAGCCTGCCTGAGGCCACCAGGGCGCAGATTGACGGTGCCCGCGCGCTGCATTCCTCCCGCCATGTGTTCGGCGCGGGCGCGGCCCATCTGACCGATACGGAAAACAACGACCAGGGCGACCGCTATCGCAACCCGGAGGCTGCGACTCAGGATGTCTGGCACCCGGTGGTGATCCGTCACCCGATCAGCGGGCGCAAGGCCTTGTATGTGAACCCGGATTTCACGGTGCGGATCGACGGCCTGCCCGAGGACGAAAGCGCAGCCCTGCTCGAAGAACTGTTCGCCCACGCCCGGCGCCCCGAACACATCTATCGCTTCGTATGGGCGCCCGGCTCCATCGCGTTCTGGGACAACCGCGCGACCTGGCACCTCGCCCTGAACGACTACCACGGGCACCGAAGGCTGATGCACCGCATCACGCTGGAGGGTGTGGCGCTGAGCGGGTAAGGCGCATGTCGAGACAAGACATCGTCAGGCGCCGCCGGATCGCAGCAACAATCTGTGTGGCCTGGATCGCGATCATCGTCATTTTTCTGGTCCGCGACGGCTGGTTCTGCGTGATCTGCGGCATGTTGATTTTCTTCGGGCCATTCCTTGCGCGCATTATCGCAAGTGAAGCCTTCGAAAAAGATGTCATGGCGAAAGCCGTATATGACGTTTTATTCCATTTGAATCTGGGCTTTGTTTTCGGCCTTGCTGCTCTATTTTTGGTTGGGGTTTACGCAACCGCTCTACTCACCTGGGCCGTGTCAGGGGAAGCATATCTGCTATTCGATACACCGATGCATGGGCCAGAATCCATGCATGACCTCATGACACTGATGATCAGCGCAGCTTTTGCCCTGGGGTTTTCCAGCGCCCCCGTGGGGATCGTCAAACAGGAGATCAAGACCGAAAACAAGGCCCAACGATTTGTGCATGCAAAGCTGCGGATCCGGAAATTCCGCTGGTCAAAATGGGTGGCAGCTCTCAGCATGAATTTGATGGTTTACCTGTTCATCGGCTTCGTGATCCTGAATTTTGCAAACTGGGAGTTCACGCTCCATCCGCTGATCATCGCAGCGGCGGGAATTCTGGTCCTTTTTATCGCCATTCTCACGACTTTGAGTTGGCTCTGGGCCTATACCGGTCTTTGGTTACCCACCTTCGTGCTCGTGGTCCGCATCGGACGCTAGGCTCAGACCTCCGTCTTCCAACCGCCTTCGTTGATGTCGAAGATCTGGCCGTCCGGGTCGCGGTATTTGATTTCGTAGAAGGCGCCGGAGTCTTTCGCTTCGCCCATCAGCCAGTTGCCGCCCGCGGCTTCGATTTCCGCACCTGCGGCTCCCGGGTCATCGACCACGAAGCCGAAATGGTGGATGCCGAAAGTGTCCGGGTCACCACCGGCGGCTTCTTCCGTCTTGTAGCGGAGCAGCGCCACGTTCATCACGCCGTCAGTCAGATAGATCGCCGTCGCGCCGGCATGATCGTTCTCTCCCACCCGCGTCATGCCCAGCGCCTTCTCATAGAAGGCGGCAGCTTTTTCCGGGTCTGGGACGGACAGGGCGACGTGGCGAAGTTTGGCGGGCATTGGTTCTCTCCGGGGTGGTTCCTCGTCCTGAGCCTGACGAAGGACGATCTCTCCCGCCCTCATACTTCGACAGGCTCAGCATGAGGGCTTCTACATATATTGTCATGGCCGGACTTGATCCGGCCATGACGAAGAATTCATGGGCGCGGCTTCGCGCCGATCAGCACGAAGGCCACGGCGGCGGGTTTGTCCGAGCGGTTGGACCAGGCGTGGTTGGTGCCGCGCTGAATCAGCACGTCGCCGGTTTCCATCTTCGTCTCGCCCTCCTCCATCACGGCCCATATCTCGCCCTGAATGACGATGGCGTAGTCGGTGGTCTGCGTCTCGTGCATGGCTGCGGTTTCGGCGTCGTGGTCGTGGGCGTCGCCGCTGCCCATGGTCTTGAAGGCCTCACCCACATCGGCATCTTTCCAGGCGTCGTCGGGCGGAAAATCGACGATGCGGAAGACCGTGCCCGACGGGTCGCGCGGTTCGAGCTGGATGCCGCCCAGCGCGGTGTCCACAGTGCCGGTGTTGTCGGCAGGCGCGGTGGTCTGCCAGAGCTCGTGCAGGTTCAGTTGCGGCATCACCTCCACCACATTGGGGGAGGGCCCGTCCTGCCAGATGATGGATTTCCCCGCCGCGTTGTGGCCGGTGACGATCCTGCGAAAACTGCGTGTCATGATGTCTCCCCCGTTTTGCCGGGAAGAGCTTAGCGGGAAATCGATCTGCGAGAGAGTCATGTCTTCCAACGCATCACGGGCGGGTTTGAAACCCGCCCCTACAGAGCATCGCGCCAAACTTATGTAGGGGCAGGTTTCAAACCTGCCCGCCCCCGAACCCGGCCAGACATGACGTTCGTGCAGCACTGTCGTTCCCAACCGGGGGGTTGCGCGCGGGCATTTCGGGCGCGATCCTGTCTCCAACAAGAACCAACACGACCCCGCCGAGGAGACGACCATGAGCGACGACCCCAACAATCCGTCCGGTGCCCTGCCCGGCGACCCGCGTTACGGCCTCTCGAAAGAGCAGCTGGCGGAATACTACAAGACGAAAAGCCCGAG
>JAURLR010000341.1 GCA_030831135.1 Alphaproteobacteria bacterium | reverse complement strand
CTGACTCTGACAGCGAGACCGTGACGCGTCTGAAGTCGGCGGGGATGGCGATCTTCGGCAAGACCAACACCTGTGAGTTCGGCATGTCGATCACCTGCGAACCGCAGTTTTACGGGGCGACGAAGAACCCGTGGGACGGAGACGTCACACCGGGCGGATCATCAGGGGGCGCGGCATCTGCCGTGGCTGCGCGTATTGTTCCTGCCGCCCATGCCAGCGACGGCTTCGGCTCGATCCGGGTTCCGGCCTCGTGCTGTGGACTTGTGGGCCTGAAACCGACGCGTGGGCGAAACAGTTTTTCACCGGGTCTTGGGGAGCGCATGGGGGGGATCGTCGCCGAGCACACCGTCTCGATCACGGTGCGCGATCATGCCGCCATTCTTGATGCGACGGCTGGCCCGGCGCCGGGGGATCCCTATTTTGCGCCGCCGCCACCACGCCCGTTCCTTGACGAGGTCGGGACCGACCCCGGCAAGCTCCGGATTGCCTATTCCTACGGAGGTGCCACCGGCGCGAAATGTGACGGTGAGCATGCGCGCGTCCTCGATGAGACCCTGAAGGTTCTTGCCGATCTGGGGCATGGAATCGAAGAGGTCGATCCGCCGCTGGTGAACGACGAGATGCAGGAGATTTTCCGCACCCTGATGGCATCCAACGCGGCCCAGACAATCCGGCTGCACCCGACCAAAGGACGCTTGCCCGAAGAGGGAGAGGTTGAGCGGGTCGTCGCGGCGACAGCCGAAATGGGTGAATCCGTCACCGGCTACGATGTCTTCCTGGCGCAGGGTCGGATGCACAGCGCGGGCCGGCGGATGGCGGCCTTCCATCAGACCCATGATGTCTTGCTGACGCCGGGGCTGGGCCATATGCCGCCCAAACTCGGCTGGATCGATATGATGATGGAGGATGCCAATGAATACTGGGACCGCGTGGCAGCGTTCTCGCCCTTCACGGTATGGTTCAACCTGACCGGTCAGCCCGCGATCAGCCTGCCGGTTGGGACGACGGCGGAAGGATTCCCCGTCTCGGTTCAGGCTGTGGGTCGTTTCGCCGATGAAGCCACGCTGTTTCGGCTTTCCGGGCAATTGGAAACCGCCATGCCCTGGCGCGACCGCCGCCCGGATGGCCTGCCAATTGTTTGAGTAGAGCCGTCATCGAGACTGGATTGCATCGTAGCGATGCTCCTCGCAATGACGGTCTGTTTAAGTTGTCATTGCGAGCCGAAGGCGAAGCAATCCAGAGCCGAAACGCTGGTCCTCAGACAAGTTCTTCGTACAAATCACGCCACGTGGGATTACCGCCTTCGATCAAAGCGAGCTTTCGTGTGCGCGAGCCTGCCTTGATTTGTTTTTCGCGCGTTATCGCAGACGTCATGTCGTCGTAAACTTCGAACCAGACAAGCTGCCGACAGTCGTAACGCGCGGAAAAACCCGCGATGTCACCGCTGCGATGTTGCGCTATGCGCTGGGGTAGATTGGATGTCACCCCGGTGTACAAGGTTCCGTTGCGCTTGTTGGTTACAATATATACGGCTGGTTGTTTCAATTCCCCGCTCTCCGCTGCATGCGTGCAGCCCACTCTGGATTGCTTCGCCTGCGGCTCGCAATGACAGTTGTTGTCATTGCGAGGAGCGGAGCGACGACGCAATCCAGTTGCCGGCGACTAGGCGTAGCCCGGTGCTGCCAGGAAGGGGTGTGCCTTCTCGTAGGCGCGTGCGGCCCGCAGGACCAGCGCGTCTTCCCAGTGTCGTCCGACAAGCTGGAAGGCCACCGGCATCCGCGCATTGCCCAGACCGCAGGGAACCGAACAGGCCGGCTGCATGGTCAGGTTGAACGGATAGGTAAAGGGCGACCAGTCGACCCATTCGCGCATGTCCCGGCCTTCGGGCACGTTGCGCCCGGCGGTGAAGGCCTCAAGCGGCATCTGCGGGGTCAGCAGCAGGTCATAGGTTTGATGGAACCGCGCCATGGCATTGCCGAGCAGGACCCGCTGGGCATAGGAATTGACCAGATCGGTCACCCCGTACTTGCGGCCTTCCTCGGCGATGGCCAGCAGGCCCGGATCCATCAATTCGCGTTTCTCGGGCGGGATCTGTTCGACCAGCCAGGTGTCGGCGGTCGACCATATGGCATCGATGATCGGCCGCGTCGGGGGAATATCCGGATCGGCTTCCTCGACGATGGCCCCAAGATCGGAAAGCACATCTGCTGCGGCCTTCACCGCGCTGGCGACATCATCATCGGCCCAACCATTGCCGCCCAGGGTCGGGCTATACGCAATCCGCACGCCTTCAATCCCGGCTTCGAGACCGTTCAGGTAGTTTTCGTCCTGCGCCACGGCGGGGGCAGACATGAAATCACGTGAATCCGGCTGGGCGAGCACGTTCAGCATCAGCGCGGCGTCGGTGACCGTCCGGGTGATGGGCCCCATATTGGCCAAATTCCCGATATGCGGGGGCAGGGGATAATTGGGCACCAGCCCGAAGGTCGGCTTGTGGCCAAAGACGCCGGAAAAGGCCGCCGGAATGCGGATCGAACCGGCGGCGTCGGAACCCTGATGCAGCGGGCCCATGAAGGCTGCGGTTGCCGCTGCGGCACCACCCGATGATCCGCCAGGGGTGCGCTCGGGGTTCCACGGATTTCGCGTGATCCCGGTCAAGGGATTGTCAGTGACACCCTTCCAGCCCATCTCGGGCGTGGTGGTCTTGCCCACGAGAACCGCGCCCGCTTCGCGCAGGCGGGCGGTTCCCGGGGCATCCTCATCCCACGGCCCGTCCGGGTTGCTGGTCCGCGACCCGCGCAGGGTCGGCCAGCCTTTCGTCAGGGTCAGGTCCTTGATGGAAGTCGGCACGCCATCGATCGCGGAAAGCGCTTCGCCCGACATCCAGCGCGCTTCGGACTCGCGGGCCGAAGCCAGCGCGGACTCCGCATCCACCAGGCAGAAGCAGTTGAGGGTGGGGTTGTGGGCTTCGATCTGGTCGAGGACAGCCTGTGTCACGGCGACGGGCGACAGTTCGCCCCGTGCATAGAGGTCCCCCAGTTCGGCTGCGGTTTTGGCGGTCAGCTTGTCACTCATTGCAGGCCGCGCTCCGTGACCATCGCCATGGTGTCGTCCAGGGCAAGCCGGAACCGCGCGAGCATCTCCTCGATCTCCTGCTGGGTGATGATCAGCGGCGGACAGAAGGACAGCGTGTCGCCAATGGCCCGGATGATCAGGCCGTGGTCTTCCGCCCGGTCATTGCAGAAAGGACCGACGCCAAGGGCCGGGTCGAAGGCCTCACCGGTGGCCTTGTCCTTGACGAGTTCCACACCTGCGACAAGGCCCTTGCCGCGCACTTCGCCGACCAGCGGGTGATCGAGCAAGGCGCGCAATCCGCCCTGGAAATGCGGTTCCATCGCCCGCACATGGCCCACGATGTCCTCGTCTTCATAGATGCGCAGGGTTTCGCGCGCGACGGCGGCCGAGACAGGGTGCCCGGAATAGGTGAAGCTCAGGCCGAACACACCCACACGGTCGCTTTCCTCGGAGATCACGTCGAAGACGCGCGCATTCACCATCAGCGCCGAGATGGGGATATAGGCGCTCGACAGCCCCTTGGCGCAGACGATCATATCCGGCTTCATGCCCATGGTGGTGGTTCCGAACATGTTGCCGGTGCGTCCGAAGGCGGTGATGACCTCGTCGGAGATCAGCAGCATGTCGTATTTGTCCAGCACGGCCTGGATTTTCTCGAAATAGGAATCCGGCGGCACGATCACCCCGCCCGATCCCATGATCGGTTCGGAGAAAAACGCCCCGACCGTGTCCGGGCCTTCGGCCTGGATCAGCGCATCGAGTTCCGCGGCCAGACGGGTGGTGAATTCATCCTCGCTCTCGCCGGGTTTGGCGTAGCGATAGTGATGCGGCGGCGTGACGTGCAGAAATCCGTCGAGCGGCAACCCGAAAGAGGCATGGTTATAATGCATGCCCGACAGGCTGGCCGATGCGATGGTGTTGCCGTGATAGGCGCGCTGATGGGCAATGATCTTGCGCTTCTCGGGTTTGCCCTT
>JAURLR010000340.1 GCA_030831135.1 Alphaproteobacteria bacterium | reverse complement strand
GTCGAGGAACAGGCCAATACGGTGCGCGAGATCGCCGATGATTTCGGCGGTTCGGCCTTCCAGTGGACCGCCAGTCAGGAAGAGCGCAACCATCTCTGGCAGGCGCGCCATGACGGCTATTATGCGGCTCTGGCCAAGGCACCGGGCAAGCAGGGCCTGTCCACGGATGTCTGTGTGCCGATTTCACGGCTGGCGGAATGCCTGCTGGCCACCGAACAGGATACCCGCGCGTCCGGTTTCGAAGTGCCGATCGTCGGACATGCTGGTGACGGGAATTTCCACTGCATCTTCCTGCTCGACCCCGACGACAAGGATGAACTCAAACGGGTCAAGGAATGTACCGAGCGGCTCGTCCAGCGTGCGATTGCGCTGGGGGGGACGTGCACTGGTGAACACGGCGTCGGCGCAGGCAAGATGGATTTCCTGATTGCCGAGCACGGCGAGGCGGTCAGCCTGATGCGCACCCTCAAGCTGGCCTTCGATCCTGATAACATCATGAACCCGGGCAAGATCGTTCGGGTTTAGAAAAGCCCCTCTCTCAAGGGGAGAGGGGTTGGGGTGAGGGGGTAAGATGTCGGTGAGCGAACCGCGATGGACCGTAAACCCTCACCCGGTTCGCTTCGCTCACCACCCTCTCCCTCAGGGAGAGGGTTGAACCCACCAAAGGATCGGAAAATGACCAGCAACGTCGTCCAACTTCGTGATGTGCCCTCGGTGCGTGATCAGGTCAGCCCCGAGGAATGGCAGGCCCGTGTCGATCTGGCCGCCGCCTATCGTCTGGTCCACCTCTACAATTGGGCCGACTCGATCTACAACCACGTCTCGATCCGGGTGCCCGGCGAGCCGGATTTCTTCCTCATCAAGGCCCATGAGCTGCTTTACGACGAGGTCACGGCATCCAATCTGGTGAAGGTGGATTCCCGCAATGATGACGTCGATGAGAGCCTGCATGTGAACAAGCCGGGTTTCACCCTGCATGGCGGCCTGATGCAGGCCCGTCCGGACATCAACGCGGCCTTCCACACCCATATCCCCGAATGCATCATTGTCGCAAACCAGCCCGATGGCGTGTTGCCGCTCTCCCAGACGGGTATGCAGTTCTGGAAGAATGTGGGCTATCACGACTATCAGGGCATTACCGAAAACCTGAGCGAACGTGCGGAAATCGCCGCGGCGCTGGGTGACAAGCACACGCTCCTGATGCGCAACCATGGCCCCGTCACGGTGGGCAAAACGATGCGGGACGCCTTCATCCTGATGCGCGATCTGGAAATCGCCTGTAAATTGCAGCTCCAGCAGCAGGCGGCAGGTTCGGAATATGCGATGCCCTCGGAAGAGGTGCTGGATATCTATGTGGAACAGCGCAAATCCCACAATGCCGGGCGCGGCAGCGCCGACTGGCCAGCCTGGCTTCGACGCCTCGACCGGATTGATCCGTCCTACGCCCAGTAACGCGCGAAATTTCCCGCTCCCATGTTTCGCCTGCTGCGTCTGATCATTCTTGCTGTCGTGGCTTTCGCGATTGCGCTCTGGCTGACCAATCGGGCAGATGCGGGCGTGGGAGTCGACCGGCTTGAGGTGACTGACCCGGTTTCGGGCAGGGCTGCGCCCGTCACGGTCTGGTATCCTAGCGATGACCCCGATGAAACGGTGACGATTGGGCCCTATGCGTTTTCAGCGTCCCGGAGCGGCCGCCCGAATGGCCGGGCGGATGGGTTGATTGTCGTATCCCACGGGTCGGGCGGCAGTTCGATGGGGCATGTCGGGACGGCCATCGCCCTCGCGCAGGCCGGATTTGTGGTCGCGGCCCCGACCCATCCCGGTGACAATTTTCAGGATTTGTCCACCCGGGGCACATGGGCCAGCTATGCCGGTCGCCCGAAGACGCTATCGGCTGTGATCGACGTGCTTCTCGGGGACGAACGGTTTGCGGTTGCCCTGAAGCAAAAGCAGATCGGGGCCATGGGGCTCTCGCGCGGGGGATACACCGTGCTTGCACTCGCCGGCGCGCAGCCTGAACTCACCCATCTGGCCGCATTCTGTCAGGCCCATCCCCGGGACATGTTCTGTTTGCTTGGCGCGGCTGTCCCCGCGCGCGCCGATGGAGAACGTGCGCTCACAGGACTGGCCGATGACCGGATTGCTGCATTTGTCGTGATGGCGCCGGGGACTGCGTTGTTCCCGGATGCCGCTTTGGCCGAAATCCGTATTCCCGGCCTGTTCTATGTTGCAGGGAAGGACGGGATTCTCGGGCCCGCGCGCCATGCGGAGCGGTTCCGCGCCCATTGGCCGGCTTCGGTGCGCTACATCCGGGTGGAAGATGCGGGTCATGCGTCCTTTGCCACGCCTTTGCCTGACCGGGTGACCCAACTGCTGCCGGCCTTCCTGCGCGATCCCGCTGGCTTTGACCGTGCCGACTTTGTTGCCCGACTGGACCGTGAAATACTCGAATTCTTCAATCAAACCTTGCGTCAGGAACCACGCCGATGATCATCGACCACCGCACCTACACCACAAAACCGGTCCATACCGGGGATTTTCTGGAACTTTGGGAGCGCATGGCGCTGCCATACCAGATGAAATATCTCGAAGGCTTTGTCGGCATGTTCACCTGCGATGTCGGTGATCTCAGTCAGGTGGTGCATATGTGGCGCTACGAGGATCAGGGTGACCGCGAACGCCGCCGGACCGCCATGTACGAAGATCCGGGCTGGCTGGAATATGTGAAGGCGCTGAAGGAGTCCGAACTCATCGTGAAGATGGAAACCAAGATCCTCAAGCCGGTGCCGTTCTCGCCACTGCGCTAGAAACGGCTAGTTCGCAGGTGCGCGGCGGCCCAGTGTCATCAGATAGACGCCGCCGATCACCAGCACCATCGCGACCAGATGGAAGGTCTCGAACGCTTCGCCCAGCAGCGCGACGGCCAGCAGGGCTGTGAACAACGCACGCATGTAGTTGGACATGCTGGCCTTGTTGGCGCCGATCCGCCGGATCGCGGCGTTCAGCAGGCTGACCGCGATGGCGGTGACCGCGATCCCGACCCAGAGGAAAGACCCGATGGAAAGCCAGCTCAGCGGGACGGGCTGGATGTAGATGGTTTCGAGAATATAGACCGGCAGGGTGGCCAGAACGCCGGTCACCATCACAACGAACATAAGCGGGGGAACCCCGATGGCATCGGGAATTTTGCGGATCAGCACGTTGTAAAGCGCGGCAAAAGTGATCGCGACCAGCATGATCAGGTCGCCGATATTGAAGTCCATCCGCAGCACGGCGAGCGGATCGCCGCGGGTGATGATGGCGAGCACGCCCAGCCCGGCAATGGTGATGCCGATACCCTGCTTCCAGCTGATGGTTTCGCGAAACAGCAGCCAGACCAGCACCACGGTCAAAGCGGGTTGGGAGGCCGAGACCACGCCGCCATTGATCGCGGTGGTGTAGGTGTAAGCGGTATAGATAAGCCCGTTGCCCAGCGGCACGAACAGGACGCCCATCAGGACGAAGAGCTTCCAGTGCTGCGCAATCAGACGCCGGTGTTCGATCAGACCCGGCAGGGCGAAAGGCAGCAGGAACACGGCACTGACCACACATCGCCAGAACACCATGCCCATGGGGGGAATGACGCCGCCGACATAACGCGCCAGAACGTGATTGGACGCGATGATCAGCGCCGCAACGAGTACCATCATATAGGGCAGGGCCTGGGAACCGCCGGTGTCGGGGACGGCCCGTGTCGGGATGGACTTGCCGGTCATCGTGGCACCTTGCCCGTAGGCCGTCTCGAACTACGGGTCATCAGGAAGACGCCGCCGATCACCAGGAAAAGCCCGATGGCGTGGAAGGTCTGGAAGGTTTCTCCCAACAGCACGATGGCGAGAATCGCGGTGAAACCAGCGCGCAGATAGTTCCCCATGCTCGCCTTGTTGGCACCGATGATGCGGACGGCTGTGTTGGTTAGGCCGACGGCGAACACCGTCACGGCGATGCCGACCCACAACATGCCGGCGATGGCTTCCGGGGTCAGCGGGACCGGGCGGTAGAATAGCGTTTCGGCAACATAGAACGGGGTCACGGCCAGCAATCCTGTCAGCTGGATCACCACCAGCAGCGGCAGGATCCGGATTTCCTTCGGCACGAGGCGCAACAGCACGTTGTGCAGGGCGATGAACGCCGTCGCGGCGACCATCATCAGGTCGCCGATATTGAACTGGAGGTGCAGCAGTGCGGCGGGGTCGCCCCGGGTGAGGATCGCGAAGACCCCTGCCGCGGCGACCAGGATGCCGATTCCCTGTTTCCAGTTGATCAGGTCGCGAAACAGCAGCCAGGACAGGATGACCGTCAAGGCGGGCTGCGAGGATGACACAACCCCGCCATTCAGGGCGGTCGTGAAATTGTAGGCGACATAGATGATGCCGTTGGCCAGTGGCACGAAGAGGATGCCCAGGATCACGAAAAGCTTCCAGTGTTTTACGATCAGGGCGCGGTTGGCGTAGATGCCGGGCGCGGCAAAGGGCAGCAACACCATGGCGCCGATGGCCATGCGCCAGAACACGAACCCCATGGGCGGGACGACACCGTTCAGGTGCCGTGCGACGATATGGTTGGAGGCGAGGATGACCGAGGCAACGAGGATCATCCCATAGGGCAGGAGGCTCTCGGGTGTGTCGGCGGGCTGGTGTTTGCGGGGTGCCCCGGGCGGGGGATTCGACTCATCGGACATCGGGCCAGCATACGCGGCGCTTATGGCGGCCCGCCAGTGCCGGGACGGCGTGAGCCGTGCAGAAATTCACTGGCTGATGGCGTATTTAATCAAGCGTTCAGGCCGGATTCGCTGAGCCGCTTGCGCAGCAGGTCGAGCGCGGTGATCACCGCATAGCTGCGCATCCGTGACAGCACGCCGGGCAGGGCGACGGTCCTGGCTTCAGCGCGATCAGGCAGGGCGACCGCCACAAATACGGTGCCCGGCGGGTGGGATTCTCCTTCCGGCGGGGAGAGCGCAGAAATCCCGATATCGGCACCGATCATCTCGCGGGCATACATGGCGGCCGTCACTGCACGGTCCTCGCCGGAAAGCGCCAGTGCATTCTCATTGGTGCCATGGGGGGCGATGGTCGCGCCGCGAAAAACCTCCATCTTCGGGTCGAGCGCCGTCATGCGGCTCGACAGGATACCGCCGGTCAGGTTTTCGGCTGCTGCGAAGGTCAGGCCGCGTGCGCGGAGCATGTCGAGAACCACGGCTTCCATGCTCTGCTCGTCGATGCCGAAGATATGCTCGTCCAGCAATTCGCGGATCAGGGCTTCCTCGGCAGCGAGAATTTTCTCGGCCGCCGCATCATCGCTGGCCTTGGCGGTGATGCGGACCTTGATGCCTTCGATCCCGCTGGCCTGAAAAGCAATCGTGGCTAGGCCGCTGACATCGAGCGCATCGACACGGTCGGCGAGAGTTTCGGCCAGCGCGGACTCGCCATAGCCCCAGGTGCGCAGCACCCGCGAGCGGATCACCGAGGCTTCACCCCCGCGCCGACGCAGATCGGCGAGGATGGTTCCCTCCATCATCTCACGCATTTCGTGGGGCACGCCGGGCACGGCATAGATGACCTTCTCAACGCCATCGACCACCAGCGGACAGACCAGTCCGGGGGCGGTGCCCGGCATCTGGGCGATGGTGGCGGCACCCACCGGCACATCGGCCTGGCGCAGATTGTTTTCCGGCATCACCCGGCCACGCCCCTCGAAGATGTCACGGATATGGGCGGCGATGGCGTCATCGCGCACCATCTCGACGCCCATGATCTTCGCGATCACGTTCCGGGTGATATCGTCCTGGGTGGGGCCAAGCCCGCCGCAGCAGATCACCGCGTCACTGCGCTCAAGCGCCTGACGGATGCAGAACTCCATGCGGTCCGGATTGTCACCCACCTTCACCTGAAAATGGGAATCGATTCCGGCCAGCGCGAGCTGTTCGCCGATCCAGGACGAATTCGTGTCCACGATCTGGCCAAGCAGCAACTCCGTGCCGATGGCAACGACTTCACAACGCATTCAGAATACTCCGGTTGGGTCAGGCGGCTTTTCGCGGCCAGATGGAATCGAAACGTTCGGACAGGAACTTGCCGACATGTACCGGCTCGAAGCGGGGCGGGCTGTCATCGCGGACGAATTCCGGCAGCGGCTCGACAAGGGCGGTCAGGTCCGGGTTGAGGAAATACGGCACCGAGTAACGTTCCTTGCCTGACCGGTTGATGACCCGGTGCTTGATCGAGATGAAGCGCCCGTTGGTCCAGTTCTGCAGCATGTCGCCCACATTCACCACGAATGCGCCTCCCATCGGGGTGGCAGCCACCCATTCCCCGTCGGCGTTCTGAACTTCCAGCCCGCCGACCTGGTCCTGCAGCAGGATCGTGAAGGCGCCGGTGTCGGTGTGGACGCGCGCGCCCATGACCTTTTCATCGAGCTCGGGCGGGCGGGGCGGATAGTGCAGCAGGCGAAGCTGGTTGAGGGGCTTGCGGTAGAAGCGCAGGAAATAGTCCTCGGGAAAGTCGATACCGATGGCAAAGGCCCGCTGCAGCCGGTCGGCCAGCGTGTCCATCGCCCGGTGATACGCCATCATCGTGTCGCGCAGTGTACCGGGCTGGGCGGGCCACTGGTTGGGACCGTAAAGCATCTCTTCATAGGGATTGTCGGCGACGTGTTCTTCTCCCATCTGGAACGCTTCCAGATAATTCCGCTGGGTCGGGTCGGAGCCTTTCGAATCCAGCGGCAGGTAACCCCGGAAACAGGTCGAGCTTTCCAGTCCGATCCCGAGCTTGTTCTCGACCGGAGTGGCAAAGAACTGCGCAGACGTCGCAAAGACGCCGTCAATCAGCTCGCGCGGCACGCCGTGTTCGACGATGTAGAAGAAGCCGGTGTTTTCCGCCGCATGGACGATCTGCGCCGCGACAGCCTTGCGGGCGGCATCGTCGCCGTCGATGAGGGCACTGATATCCACGACGGGAATTTCGCTGGGATCGGCGGTTCGCACGGGTTCAAAGGCCATCGGAATCTCCTTTTTGGATGGCGTGTCAGACGGGCATCGGCGGCTTGTCGGCCTCGCGCAGGGCCCGTTCGTAGATCGGAATATCGGCAAAGGGCTGCGTGGCACCGGCCTGACCAAACATGTCGGAAATCCAGCCCCGGTGGTAACTGCCATGGGTGACCAGATGGGCCAGGCACATGGCGCGGGACATGGCGCCCTTGTTGCCGCCGATCAGCTCGTAGTTCACGATTTCGGCGAGATCATCGGTGCTCAGTGAGGCGACATATTCGCTCAGGGTTTTGTCCATCGCCTTGCGCGCTGCCCAGAGCGCGTCGAAATCCTCGATCTCCACGTCGCGCAGCGTCTGATAATTGTGACCCTTGCCCTGCATATGGCCGAGCCAGATGTTATCGACGTTGAGCAGATGGTGCAGGCTGACATAGATCGACTGCAGCGGGGTTTCCCGCTTCTTGGTGATTTCCTCGGGCGGCAGTTTCGAGACGTCCGTATAGGTCACCTCGTTCGCCCAGGCGTTGTAGTCGATCAGTGTGCTGAGATAGGTCTTGTCGCGCATGGTTTCCCCTCCGTAAACCGATAGAATACGCTGAGGTGCCGTCTCCCCACAATGTGTGATGCTCGCGGTG
>JAURLR010000339.1 GCA_030831135.1 Alphaproteobacteria bacterium | reverse complement strand
TTTCATCACGCG
This sequence comes from Alphaproteobacteria bacterium, assembly GCA_030831135.1. Classification (GTDB taxonomy): domain Bacteria; phylum Pseudomonadota; class Alphaproteobacteria; order UBA6615; family UBA6615; genus JABJAG01. Next base: position 2,766 of record JAURLR010000339.1, on the reverse strand, counting down.
TTTCTCCTTCGGGCCGTTGCGGCGGCTTTTCATTCGCACCGCAACGGGTTTTCAGCATCCCGAAAAACTGGCGCGGCGCCAACAGCGAATTCTCATGATCTGCGGTTCGAAGTCTTGTGAATATTTCTCATGTGCGTTTCGGTATGGCCGTCGATAAGGTCACCCCGGTTTCAACTCCGTGTGAGAAAGAGACGATGATGCAAATCCGTGCGATTGGCATTTGCCTGGCAGCCGCGATCCTCGCCGTTGCCCATATATCCCCCACCCCAGCCAAAGCCGCCGACGAGATCTTCGTCTTCACGGCGATTCCCGATCAGGATGAAACACGCCTGCGCACCCGTTTTGAGAAGGTCGCGACCTATCATTCGACGAAACTTGGCGTTCCCGTCGAATACGTCCCGGTCAAATCCTATGCGGCTGCGGTCACCGCATTCCGCAATGATCAGGTCCAGCTGGCCTGGTTTGGCGGGTTGTCCGGCGTACAGGCCCGCGACCTTGTCGATGGCTCTCAGGCGCTCGCTCAGGGCGTTGAGGACCTTGAGTTCATCACCTATTTCATCGCCCATCACAGCACCGGTCTCACCGAGACCGAGGCGTTTCCCAAGGATATGGCGGGCAAGACCTTCACCTTCGGCTCCAAAGGCTCGACCTCGGGCCGCCTGATGCCCGAATTCCACATTCGCAACCAATTCGGAAAATCACCCGATGAGGTGTTCTCGCGGGTCGGTTTCAGCGGCGACCACTCCAAGACCATCACGCTGGTCCAGTCCGGTGCATTCGAAGTGGGTGCGCTGAGTTTCGCGGTCTGGGAGAGCGAGCTGAAGGCGGGCAAGATTGATCCCGCCAAGGTTTCGGTGATCTGGCGCACCCCCACATATCCCGACTACCAGTGGTCGATCCGCGGGGATGTGAACAGCCGCTTCGGCCCCGATTTCATGGACAAGGTTCGCACCGCGCTGCTGGAAATGGATGACCCCGTCCTGCTGGCAAGCTTTCCGCGATCCGGCTTCATTCCCGCCACCAATGACCACTACGCGCCGATCGTGAAAGTCGGCAAGGATATCGGGCTTCTCGACTGATGTTCGTTGTCGAGCTGGCCGGCGAACCTGCCGGTTACAGCGGCAAGGTGGTTCTCGAAGACGTTCACCTGCGGATCGACGCAGGTGAACGCATTGCCATTGTCGGGGAAAGCGGCTCGGGCAAGACCACATTGCTCAAGCTCATCGAGAAGCGCAGTGCAGTGCCCGTGGCGCTGGTTCCGCAGGACCTCGGTCTGGTTCGTGCGCTGACCGTATTTCACAACGTCTATATGGGTCGGCTGAACGCGCATTCGGCGCTTCACAATCTGCGCAATCTGGTCTGGCCGGCACGTCGGGAGGTCGCCGAGATCCGGGCGGTGCTCGAGCCGCTCCGCCTGACCGACAAGATCTTCACTCCGGTGGGCCAGCTCTCGGGCGGCCAACAGCAGCGTACCGCAGTGGCTCGCGCGCTTTACAGCACAGGCGAGTTGTTCGTTGGTGACGAGCCGGTCTCTGCCGTGGACGATCATCAGGCGCGCGAACTGCTTGGCATCGCGGGACATGAGAAACAGACGGTGGTGGTTGCCCTGCATGACCGGGCGCTGGCCCTGTCCTTTGCCAGCCGGATCATCGGCCTGCGGAATGGTGCGATCGTTCTCGACAGCCCTGCAGCGGGCCTGCAACCCGGTGACCTCGATCACCTCTACCTGACATGACCCCGTCGATTGCGGGAATGTACCGGGCTTCGCCCCTGGCGCGAACGCTTGGTGGCTTCATCGTTCTGGCATTCGTGCTGTTGCTGTTCGCCGATGTGGAAATTTCCACCGTTGACCCCTGGGCCGAGTTCGGACGCCTGCTGCTCGGGGTTATCACCCCGGATTTCACCGCAACCTAGAATATTCTGAATGCGATCCTCTACACGATCGCCTTTGCACTGCTCGGTGTCACATTCGCGGTAATCTTCGGCTTCGCGCTGGCGCTCGTCTTCCAGAATCCGCTGGTGCGCGGCTTCTGCGCCACCATCCGTGCCGTACATGAGCTGTTCTGGGCGCTGATCTTCCTGCAGATCTTCGGCCTTTCGCCCCTGACAGGCATTCTCGCCATCGGCATTCCCTATGCCGGGATTGTGGCCAAGGTCTTTGCCGAAATTCTCGAGGAGGCAGACACAAGGGCGGTTGCCGCCACGCCACACGGGACAGGCGCGCTTTCCGTCTTGCTCTTCGTGAGGCTTCCCGATGTGTGGGCACATTACAAGACCTATGCGCTCTACCGTCTCGAATGCGGGTTGCGATCAAGCGCCGTGCTTGGCTTCGTCGGGTTGCCGACGCTGGGATTTCATCTGGAGACCGCCTTCCGGCAGGGCAATTATTCCGAAGTCTCGGCGCTGCTCCTGATCTTCTACGTCATCATCGCCACCCAACGGCTTTGGGCCCGCAAGCAGTTGCTCCCCCTCTATCTGATCGGCGCCATCGCGATCCTGCCCTGGTCGGTCCAGATTTCGATGGTCAACATCACCCGGTTCTTCACCGTGGACATCGTTCCCTTCCCCCTGCGCAATGGTCAGGGTTTCGAAGGCTTGATGGACTGGCTGGGCCACCTGCTCGCGACCCAGGCCCTGCCGGGCACCGTGGCGACGATCCAGTTGACCATGATCGCGCTGGTGGCCACGGGGCTGCTGGCTGCGTTGTTCTTCCCGCTGATCTCGCCGCTCATGATGGGGCGGACGGGACGCAGCGTGGGGCATATC
>JAURLR010000338.1 GCA_030831135.1 Alphaproteobacteria bacterium | reverse complement strand
GCCGGCAAGGAGCTGGTGACCATGATCTCGGGCGGCGCCTATGTGCATCACGCGGATTCCTTCGCCGTGGCACGTGGCGGGCGTCTGGATTGCGCGGTTCTGGGCGCATTTCAGGTCGCGGCCAACGGGGACCTGTGCAATTGGCGCCTGCCAAACCAGAAATCCGGCAGTGTTGGTGGCGCGATGGATATTGCCGCCGGTTCGAAGCGGGTGTTTGCAATGATGAGCCATACGGACCGCGATGGTGCCGCCAAGATCGTCACCGAGCGCACCTACCCGCTTACCGCCATGAAGGTCGTGACGAAGATCTATACCGATATGGCCGTGATTTCGGTCACGCCGGATGGTCTGATCCTGGATGAGGTCGCCCCCGGTCTGACAGCCGAGGATGTACAGGCCGTGACCGATGCGCCGCTGATCATGGACTCGGTCGGTATTATCGACGTCGCTGCATAACCTGATGGTCATCAAGTCGCGCTTTGGCATCTGTGCCCTGTCAATCTGGGGCGGCCTTCTGTGCACCGGCACGGCGCTGGCGCATGAAAACGAAGTCAGGATGATCGTCGATCACCAGCAGCGCTGCTTCATCTCGAACAGCGTACCCGACCACGACACCGGTACATTCCCGAATGCGGGGAACCCGCACAGCATCCAGCCGCAGGATATTCGCGTCTGCGTCCCCGGAAAACCGCCATGGACTCCGGGCACGGTTCCTCAATACCACCGCGGTCCGATCGGGATTGCCATCAACGGTGTACTCTTCCGTCCGGGAACGGCGGACTACTACGACGCCACCAGCCGACGGGGGTTTTCGCGCGACCCCGGCTCAGGCTGGAATCTCGACGGGATGGGAGCGCGCGACCTTCTCGGCCTGGATGAAAACAATGCACATGTGGATGAGCGCGGCCTGTATCACTATCACGGTGTAGCAGACGCCTTGATTGCCTCCACCCGCGCAACCCTCATCGGCTATGCGGCAGACGGGTATGACATTCACTTTGTCGATGGCCGAAAAACCTCGAGTTATCGGCTGAAAGAGGGAAACCGGCCCACCGCACCGTTCGGACCCTATGACGGAACCTATAACGAAGACTGGGAATATGAGCCCGGTTCGGGCGATCTCGACGAGTGCAATGGTGGTCGCAACCTCTATGGACGCTTCGTGTATTACGCCTCGGAAAGCTATCCCTTCCTGCCGCGCTGCCTGTGGGGCGAGATCAGCCCGGATTTCACGCACCGCGGCCCTCCCCGGAATGGGTCGGCCCGTGAAGGTCGGCGTGGAGAAGGTTTTCCACCCGGCGGACCTCCGCCACCCCGGCGCTAGAAACCTTCATTGACAGGAGACAAGATCATGCAGGAACTCACCTCGATTGAAGGACAGGTCGCCGTTGTGACCGGCGGCACGGCCGGCATGGGCGAAGCCGCCTGCATCCGTTTCGGCGCTTCCGGTGCCAAAGTTGCCGTGATCGGACGCACACCCGAAAAAGGCAATGCGGTCGTCAAGAAGATCACGGATGCCGGTGGTGAAGCCATGTTCGTCAAGGCCGAGTGCGCTGACGAAGCCGAGGTCAAGGCCGCCTGCGTGACCATTCTCGACACCTGGGGACGTGCCGACATTCTGGTGAACACCGCAGGCGGATTCTTCGATGCCCCGGCGCTCGAAGACGTCACGGCTGACGCCATGCGCGAGAATTACGACTGGAACGTACTGGCCAAGTTCCTCATCACCCGCGAACTGGTTCCGACCATGAAGGCCAACAAATACGGCCGGATCGTCAATATCTCATCGGTCGCGGGCCGGACAGCAAGCGCGGGGTCCATCGAGTATTCCACCAACGAGGCCGCCATTATCGGGCTCACCCGGCGGCTCGCCCGTGAACTCGCCCCTTTCGGCATCACGGTCAATGCGATTGCGCCCGGACTGGTCCTGACCCCGCGCGTCCTGCGCCATCCGCCTGAGGCTCTTGAAGCCCGCGCCCAGGCGATCCCTGTCGGCCGTCTCGGCAGGCCGGAGGAACTGGCCCACGGGATCTGGTATCTCTGTACCCCAGGCGCCGCCTTCACCACCGGTGCCGTACTGGATATCAATGGTGGTGCCTGGACGGGTTGATCCGCCCTGCCTCACCATCCCCAAGCAGCTCTCTCTGGCAGTCGTTTCATGATCTCCCCCGATATCACCCTGTTCAGCGTCCACAAGGACGCCATGGCGGCGGCTGTTGCTGCGTTTGCGCAGGACTGGCCCGAAGCCCGTATCAGCAACCTGATGGATGACGGCCTGTTCCGCTGGGTCGGCGAAACCCGTGGCGTTGTCCCGGGGATGTATGCCCCGTTTGAGACCCACACCCGCCATATGGTCGAACGCGGTGCTGATGCCATCCTGTTCACCTGCTCGGCCTTCCAGCCCTGTATCGATGCGGTGATGGCCCAGCATCCCATTCCGATGCTCAAGCCCAATGATGCGATGATCGAACAGGCGCTCGATGCCGGATCACGTATCGCGGTCCTGGCCACGGTCGCCGGCACGATCCCGTCGGTCTGCGCCGAGATCGAGACGATGGCAACCGAACGCGGGCAGGATATCACCCTGTCGCAGCATTTCGTCGACCAGGCCTTTGCAGCCATGGCAGCCGGCGACGGTGATGTTCATGACGGGATGGTCGCCGAAGCCGCCCGGTCGATCACCGATGCCGACGTGATCGTGCTCGCGCAGTTCACCCTGTCGCGTGCGGCGCCCCATGTGGCCGCCGTCACGGATATTCCGGTTCTCAATTCGCCGGGGGCCGCTGTCGCCAAGCTCAAGGCTATGCTGAACGCCTGAACGGAGCTGATCACCCGTCTTCAGATGCGGTAGAATCCGGCGGCGGTGTCGTGGAAGAAGGCGTGCTGCTCGGCCTCTGACCGGGAATCCAGAATATCCTTGCACGCAGCCACCAGATCATCATAGCGGGCCCAGAGCTTCTCCAGCGGGAAGTTGCTGCCATAGAAACATCTATCTGCGCCGAACCGGTCCAGCACGTGATCCAGCACGATCCGCATGTGATCGATATCGCATTTCGCCGTGAAGAAATTCAGCCCGGAGCATTTGATCCAGAGGTTCCGGTGCGGCACCAGATGTTCGAGCCCTTCTTTCCAGGCTTCAACCGTCGCCTCATCATCCGAGGTCAGCATCCCGCCATGGACCAGACAGAAATTCGTGTCGGGGTGGTTGCGCAGCAATTCGGCAAAATGCACGAACTGATGCGAAAAACCCTGTAGCTCAAAGCTCATATCGTAGGTTTTCAGCATCTCCACGGCGCGCTGGAAGTCATCCGTCAGGCACAGATCAGGCCGGTCCGTGCGGCAGCGCAAGGGTTCACCCTCCCAGAAGTGAAGCTGGTGGCGAACACCGCGGGTGTTGGCGTATCGGGCGTGACCTTCGAGCACCGCCGCGATATCCGGGCTGGTCATGATGGCGTGCCCGACAATGGCGTGGGGAAACCCGGTTCGATCTGCCTCGGATTGCAGCCAGGATGTTTCCTCAACGGGTTTGGCGGGATCGTAATTCGCCTGAACATGGACCGATTTGACGACATTGTTGTCG
>JAURLR010000337.1 GCA_030831135.1 Alphaproteobacteria bacterium | reverse complement strand
TCAACCTCTCTTCGCGACACCGGTTGCGTTTGCGCCCCTGCCCAATGCCGAAACGATCAACCCCGTGCTGCGCGACACCATCCTCGCGCGCGCCGAAAGCCATCCTTCCACCGCCCATTCCAATCTGGGCGGCTGGCAGTCCTCCTGGGATCTGCCCGATTGGGGCGGAGAGGAAATCGGGCACCTGCTCGCCTTTGTGCGCCAGCTAGGCGACAAGTTCACCGTCGACCGTGCCGGTCAGCCTGCCCCGCAAACCTGGCGCCTGAACGCCTGGGCGAACGTCAATCGCGCCGGCCACGGCAACGAGTTCCACACCCATCCCGGCTGCATGTGGTCGGCCGTCTATTATGTGGATGACGGTGGCGTGGGCGCGGACCCGTCCCTGGGCGGCGAATTTGAAATTCAGGACCCGCGCGGTGTCGCGCCGGCCATGTACCGCCCCGAGATTGTCCCCGCCGTTCCCGGCGGCGCGGCCATGGGTGCGAGCGAGATGATCCAGCCCGTCGCGGGCACGGTCATGATGTTCCCATCCTGGGTGTCTCATGCGGTGCGCCCCTATACGGGGTCGGGCACGCGCATTTCCATCGCAATCAATCTGAGTTGACCATGGCAGGATCGATACAACGCATCACGGTGATCGGCGCCGGCGCCTGGGGCACGGCGCTGGCCACCGTCGCACAACGTGCCGGACGGGACGTAACCCTGCACACCCACGAACCCGAGACCGCGCACGCCATCAACACCGACCACGAGAACAGCGTCTTTCTGCCAGGCATCCCGCTTGATCACGAAATTCGCGCGACACCCGATCTGTGCGCGGCAGCGGCCAAGGCTGATGCCATCCTGATGGTGACCCCGGCACAATTCCTCGGGTCTACCTTGCGGCAACTCGCCGCCGAGAATCTGGCCTCCGTCCCCATCGTGATCTGCGCCAAGGGTATCGAGCTGGAGACCGGCCTGCTGATGAACGAGGTCGCGGAAGCCGCCGCGCCCGACGCAGCGCTGGCCGTTCTGTCCGGGCCGACATTTGCCGCCGAAGTGGCGCGCGGCCTGCCGACGGCGGTCACCCTAGCCTGCGCGGATACCGGCCTGGCTTCAGCATTGGCCGATGCGCTGGGCACGCCGTCTTTTCGCCCCTACACCGCCAGTGATGTGGTCGGGGCCGAAGTCGGCGGTGCCATCAAGAACGTGATCGCGATTGCCTGCGGCGTTGTCGACGGGCGCGGGCTGGGCCAGAACGCTCGGGCTGCCGTCATCGCGCGCGGCCTGGCTGAAATCGCCCGTTTTGCCGCCGCACTTTATGCCGACCCGCGTACCCTGATGGGCCTGTCCGGGCTGGGGGATCTGACGCTGACCTGCACATCGACGGCGTCACGCAACTATGCGCTAGGGGCGACGCTGGGCAGCGGGACATCCTTTACCGATGCCATGGCCGGTCGCAAGACCGTGGCCGAAGGCGTGACGACCGCGCCCGCCGTGCTGACCCGGGCGGCCGCACTGAATGTCGAGATGCCGATCTGTGCGGCGGTCAGTGCCATCCTGCACGAGGGTGCCGGTATTGATGCCACCATCGAAGCGGTGCTGGCACGACCGCTGCGCGCCGAAAGCTGAACCCGCGACCGGTTGGAAATTCGCCGACCACGCCCGTATATGTGAACAGGCACAACTGATCGGAGGAAACGCGACATGGCGTACTGGCTGTTCAAAACCGAACCGGACACATGGTCCTGGGATGATCAGGTCAAAAAGGGCACCGAACACTGGAACGGGGTTCGCAACCATCAGGCCAACAACAACATGAAGGCCATGAAAAAGGGCGATCAGGCCTTCTTCTATCACTCAGTCAACGAGAAGCGGATCGTCGGTATCGTCGAGGTCGTCCGCGCGCACTATCCCGACCACACGGATGAGTCCGGCCGCTTCGGCATGGTCGACATCAAGACCGTCAAACCTGTCACGACACCGGTGACGCTGGCAGACTGCAAGGCCAATCCGAAACTCGAGAAGATGGTTCTGGTCAACAACTCACGCCTCTCGGTCCAGCCGGTGACCGCTGCGGAATGGAAAGAGGTCTGCCGCATGGCCGGCACGAAGGTTTAACAAAACCCTCTCCCATAGGGAGAGGGTGGCGAGCACAGCGAGCCGGGTGAGGGGTTAGGGTGCCGAAAATCCAGCACAGACTTCGAGCGAACGCGACAGATGCGGAGAAACTTATCTGGTCCAGACTTCGCAATCGCCAGATCGGGAATTTCAAGTTCCGTCGTCAAACTCCGATAGGACGCTATGTCGTCGATTTCGTCTGTGAATCTTCCAGAGTCATTGTGTAACTGGATGGCGGTCAGCATGCGGTCAATGCCGACGGGGACGCCGTACGAACCCAAACCCTTGAAGCGATGGGCTACGTGGTTCTGAGGTTCTAGAACCACGAGGCGCTTGAGAACACCGAAGGTGTTCTTCTGGAAATTCTCGACACACTGCAGCAGAGTTCATTTGATGACAGATCGTAACCCCTCACCCCAAACCCCTCTCCCTATGGGAGAGGGGCTCTCGGACAAACCCGTCATGCGCGGCGAGCGCCGGGTGTTGTGCCATGTCGAGGAGATTGGCGAGGCCGGGAAAGGCTTCGTGCTGACCGGCATCTACAAGGAGCGGCCCAACGCCATCATGCCGGTCTTTCTGGTGACCGATGGGGATGCGGTGCACTGCTACATGAACATGTGCCCGCATCAGGGAATAACGCTGGAAATGAAACCTGACACGTTTCTGGATGTCGAACGGGCGTTGATCCAGTGTTCCACCCATGGCGCGAAGTTCCGCAAGGATGACGGCTATTGCACCAAGGGGCCCTGTGTCGGCCGCTCCCTGACCAAGCTTCCGGTGACGATCGATGACGACGGCATGATCCTGTTCGGCGCCTGAGCCCGGCACGAACCGCGTCTCCGTTCAAGGGCGTGTTGTACGGAGACACGGATTTCCCGATAATGCGCCACAACAGAATCCGGCAGCCCCCAGGAGCCGGACAAAAGAATCGCAAAGAGGAGCGCCGGCGCCATGTTTCAAGAAGAATTCCCCGTGCCCGAGGATTGGGCAAAGCGCGCCTGGGTCGATGACGCCAGGTATCAGGAGATGTACGACCAGTCCATCAAGGACCCGGATGCTTTCTGGGGTGATCAGGGCAAGCGGATCGACTGGATCACGCCCTACACCAGGGTCAAGAACGTCTCCTATGACGCGTCCAACCTGCATGTGAAATGGTACGAGGACGGCGTCCTGAACGCATCGGTCAACTGCCTCGACCGGCATCTGGCCAAACGTGGCGACCAGACCGCCATTATCTGGGAAGGGGACGACCCGGCCGATGATGCGACCATCAGCTACAAGGATCTGCACGCGCGGGTCTGCAAGCTGGCCAATGGCATGAAGGAACTCGGCGTCGCCAAGGGTGACCGGGTGACGATTTATCTGCCGATGATCCCGGAAATCGCTGTCGCCATGCTGGCCTGCGCGCGCATCGGTGCGGTGCATTCGGTGGTGTTCGGCGGCTTCTCTCCGGATTCGATCGCCGGGCGCATTCAGGATTGTGAATCGACCTTTGTGATCACATCCGATGAAGGCCTGCGCGGCGGCAAGTCGATCCCGCTCAAGGCCAATGTCGATGAAGCGCTCGAAAAATGCCCGGATGTGAAGCACTGCGTTGTGGTCAAACGCACCGGAGCGGATATCGGCTGGAACAAGGATCGGGACATCTGGTACCACGACCTGACCGAAGACCAGCCGGCAACCTGCCCGCCCGAGCCAATGAGCGCGGAAGACCCGCTGTTCATCCTCTACACCTCCGGCTCGACCGGCAAACCCAAAGGCGTGCTGCACACCACCGGCGGCTACATGGTCTATGCGTCCATGACGCACCAATACGTCTTCGACTATCACGACGGGGACATCTACTGGTGCACAGCGGATTGCGGCTGGATCACCGGTCACAGCTATATCGTCTACGGCCCGCTGGCCAATGGGGCGACCACGCTGATCTTCGAAGGCGTGCCAAACTATCCCGACGCCTCGCGCCACTGGGAGGTGTGCGACAAACACCAGGTCAATATCTACTACACCGCCCCGACGGCGATCCGCGCCCTGATGCGCGAGGGTGATGAACCGGTCAAAAAGACCTCGCGGAAATCGATCCGCCTGCTCGGCACGGTCGGCGAGCCGATCAACCCCGAGGCCTGGCACTGGTATCATCAGGTCGTCGGCGAAGACCGCTGCCCGATCGTGGACACCTGGTGGCAGACCGAGACCGGTGGCATCCTGATCACCCCGCTCCCTGGCGCGACCCGGCTCAAGCCCGGCTCAGCCACCCGGCCATTCTTCGGCATCAGCCCGATGATTGTCGATGCCGAAGGCAAGGAGCTTGAGGGCGCGGGGTCAGGCAATCTCTGCATCACCGACAGCTGGCCAGGCCAGATGCGCACGGTCTATGGCGACCATCAGCGTTTCATCGACACCTACTTCAAGACCTATCCGGGCATGTACTTCACCGGTGACGGGTGTCGCCGCGATGAAGACGGCTATTACTGGATCACCGGCCGGGTCGATGACGTCATCAACGTCTCGGGCCACCGCATGGGCACCGCCGAAGTCGAAAGCGCGCTGGTCAGCCATGCCAAGGTCGCAGAAGCCGCAGTGGTCGGATGCCCGCACGACATCAAGGGACAGGGCATCTATTGCTACGTCACACTCAACGCGGGCGAGGCGGGTTCGGACGACCTCCACACCGAGCTGCGCAGCCATGTCCGCACGGAGATCGGCCCGATCGCCTCGCCCGACCACATCCAGTTCTCCGACGGGCTGCCCAAGACGCGCAGCGGCAAGATCATGCGCCGCATCCTGCGCAAGATTGCGGAGAACGATTACGGCTCGCTCGGCGATACATCGACGCTGGCCGACCCAAGCCTGGTTGATCGCCTGATCGAAGGAAGG
>JAURLR010000336.1 GCA_030831135.1 Alphaproteobacteria bacterium | reverse complement strand
TTGACCTGGTTCGGGTAGTCAGACCGGCCACTGGCGATCAGCGCGTCCGGTCGCGCCGCCTTGGCTTCCTCGGGCATGATTTCCGGAGTGGGGTTGGCCAAAGCAAAGATCAGCGGCGTGTCCGCCATCTTCGCGACCATCTCGGGCTTCAACACACCGGGCGCAGAAAGACCGAGGAATATGTCGGCGCCCTCGATCACTTCATCCAGCGTGCGCGCATCCGTGTCCTGAGCATAAACCTCAAGATACGGGTTCATGCCCTTTTCACGGCCCTTGTAAACCACCCCCTCAATATCGGTGAGGGTGATGTTTTCGATCCGCAGGCCCATTCCCACCAGAAGGTTCATGCAGGCCAACGCCGCTGCACCGCCACCCGAGGTCACCAGCCGGACATCCTCGATATTCTTGTTGGCAAGACGCAGGCCATTCCGCACGGCAGCACCGACAATGATCGCCGTCCCGTGCTGATCGTCATGGAAGACCGGAATGTTCATCCGGGCGCGGAGTTTTTTCTCGATCTCGAAACACTCGGGTGCCTTGATGTCCTCAAGATTGATCCCGCCAAAGGTCGGCTCAAGTGCCGCCACCACGTCAACGAATCTGTCGACATCGGTTTCATCCACCTCGATGTCGAACACATCGATACCGGCAAACTTCTTGAAAAGAACGGCCTTGCCTTCCATCACCGGCTTGGATGCGAGCGGTCCGATATTTCCCAGGCCGAGCACTGCGGTCCCGTTCGTGACCACACCAACAAGATTGCCGCGAATCGTGAGTTCGGAGGCCTGCGCGGGATCCTCTACAATCGCCATGGAGGCGTGCGCGACCCCCGGGGTATAGGCGCGCGAAAGATCACGCTGGTTGGCCAGGGGTTTTGAAGCAATCACCTCAATCTTCCCGGGCCGCCCTTCGCGATGGTATCGCAATGCAGTTTCGCGCATATCTTCAGCCACGATTCATCCCCGTTCAGCGCCAGTTTTTCGGATATACGAATTAGATGCGCGTTCCCCTCGCCGGTAGCAACCGGAAAACAAGAAAAACCGGTGCAACCAGACTATATTCCTTGTGAAAGCCATGAACACGCCACCCATATCCAAGCTCGCACGGTCTCCGGACAGCGCCCAAATCGAATGGCAAACCCAACCGGGTTTCCTGCCCTACCCTGAAGCCGTGACCGCAATGGAAGCGCGGGTGGCCGATATCCAGAATGGGGCTGCCGACGAACTGGTATGGCTGGTCGAGCATCCACCGCTCTATACGTCGGGAACAAGCGCCCGGATCGAAGACCTGCTGGAACCAGAGCGTTTCCCGGTTTTCGAAACAGGTCGTGGCGGGCAGTACACCTATCACGGTCCCGGGCAACGGGTGGCCTATGCCATGCTGGACCTGCGCGAACGCGGACAGGATTTGCGTGCCTATGTGCGCGGCCTTGAAGCCTGGGTCATCGATGCTCTCGCCCAGTTCGGCGTGAAAGGCGAACAGCGGGACGGACGTGTGGGTATCTGGGTGGCCCATGCGGATGGCCGAGAGGACAAGATCGCGGCTATCGGCGTGCGGGTGCGCAGCTGGATCACCTATCACGGCATCTCGATCAACGTAGCGCCGGACCTCGATCACTTTTCAGGAATCGTGCCCTGCGGGATCGGGGAAACGGGACTGGGCGTGACCAGCCTCAAGGCCCTTGGCGTCGAGGCGAACCTCGAAGATGTCGATCATGTCCTCAAACGCAGCTTTGTAACCATATTCGGCTAAACCGCCGGCGCTTGTCAGGCGGTTGGGCGCTGATGAAAACCCTGCCCCACCAGATCATCCACTTCGATCGTTTCGTGCGTCACGGTTTCAACCGAGGCGGCGGGAGGGCCTTCGCCACAATTTCCGATCATCCGTTTGACTTGCGCGACCGGACCACAGAACACAGCCTCAACCGACCTGTCGGTGCGGTTCCGAACCCAACCATCAAGACAGAGATCGCGCGCAACATTCACTGTCCACGCGCGAAACCAGACCCCCTGCACACGGCCGGTGATCCGCACCCGGACCGCCATGACCGCAGCTGGAGCCCGAGCCACTACTCGAACTCGACGATGGCCTGATCTACGCTCAGGCTGTCACCCGGTTTGGCATGAACCGTCTTGACGACACCATCGGCACCGGCACGAAGCACATTTTCCATCTTCATGGCTTCCACAACGGCCACTTCCTCACCGCTCCGGACTTCGACGCCTTCCTCGACAGCCAGCGAGACCAGCAGGCCCGGCATGGGTGACAGGACGAACTTGCTCAGGTCGGGCGGCTCTTTCTCGGGCATCAGGATCGCCAGGGTCGCCGCGCGTGGCGTCAGAACCCGCATATCGGCCTCGACACCCCGATGGGTCACACGATAGGCCACACCAAGACGGTCAATCTGGAAGGTCGCCACCTCCCCATTGAACCGCGCCGCAAAGACCGGAGACCCCAGTGTCCAGTCCGTGTCCAATGCGATGGACTGATCGTGTACGCGAACATCCGCACCATCGTCACGATAGGTGATCGTCGTTGCGTTCATCTCGCCACCGATCTGGACGTGCCAATCCTGCGCCTGCTCCAGGGTACCGGGCACACCGGCATATCCGGACTGGTGGGCGCGGTCCGCGTATCGTCCGTGCACATAGGTAGCAACGGCGCAGAAGCGATCCAGGAGCGCGCCTTCAGGTGCGAGCGGGGCATATCCCTCGGGATATTCCTCGGCAATGAAATTGGTCGTGAAATTGCCTGACTTGAACCGCGGATGCGCCATGATCGAGGCCAGAAACGCCGTGTTGTGGCCGGTTCCCCGAATGTAGTAGCCGTCCAGCGCATCCTGCATGCGGGCAATAGCGGTCTCACGATCCGCCCCATGGGTCGCAAGCTTCGCGATCATTGGGTCATAGAACATCGAGATTTCCGAGCCTTCGCCGACACCGGTATCGATCCGCACGGTGACGCCATCTTCGGCCGGGGCGCGATAGCGCGCCAGACGGCCGATGGCCGGCAGGAAGTTGCGCGAAGGGTCCTCGGCATAGACCCGGGCCTCGATCGCCCAGCCATTCACCGTGACGTCTTCCTGCGTGATGGACAACTCCTCGCCATCAGCGACCCGGATCATCTGCTCGACCAGATCAAGACCCGTGATCATTTCCGTGACCGGGTGCTCCACCTGCAGCCGTGTGTTCATTTCCAGAAAATAGAAGTTCCGGTTCTTGTCGACAATGAACTCCACCGTACCGGCGGACCGGTAACCCACCGCACGGGATAGCGCACAGGCCTGTTCACCCATGGCCTGCCGGGTTACCTCGTCGAGAAATGGAGATGGGGCCTCCTCGATTACCTTCTGATGGCGGCGCTGAATCGAGCATTCGCGTTCACCCAGATGGATGACGTTGCCGTGGGAATCGGCGAGCACCTGAATTTCGATATGACGCGGCTCCTCAACGAACTTCTCGATGAAGATGCGATCATCGCCGAAGCTCGACCGCGCTTCGTTCTGCGCCGAGCGAAAGCCCTCGATCACCTCGTCATCGCTCGCCGCGATGCGCATACCCTTGCCGCCGCCACCTGCCGATGCCTTGATCATCACGGGATAGCCAACTTCGCGGGCGATCTTCACGGCCTCGGTATCATCGGCGATGATGCCCATATGCCCGGGAACCGTGCTGACACCAGCCGCATCAGCCAGCTTTTTGGATTCGATCTTGTCGCCCATGGCGGCAATGGCATCGGGCGGCGGTCCGATCAAGGCAATTCCTTCAGCTTCGAGTGTGCGCGCAAAATCCGCATTCTCGGAAAGGAAACCATATCCGGGGTGAACCGCTTCCGCGCCGGATTGACGGACCGCCTCGAGAATTTTCTCGGCGATCAGATAGCTTTCGGCAGCGGGCGACGGCCCGATATGGATCGCTTCGTCCGCCATCTGGACGGCAAGCGAGCCAGCATCGGCATCCGAATAGACCGCGACGGTTGCAATTCCCATGTCCCGGGCAGTCCGGATCACACGGCAGGCGATTTCGCCCCTGTTGGCGATGAGAATCTTTGAAAACATGCAGGGAAACTACGAGAGCATTCTGAACCGTGCAATCGGTGAATGTGCCTATTTTTGTCCTGCAAAACGGTACGATAGACGGCGGCCCGGCACGGAAGTAGCCTGCGAGGATGAACAACGACCTCCA
>JAURLR010000335.1 GCA_030831135.1 Alphaproteobacteria bacterium | reverse complement strand
GCGGTCATATCCCAGGAAGCGCGCTGCCGTGATGGTGATCCCCGAACGGCTGGTGCCTGGGATCAGTGCCAGAATCTGCGCCAGCCCGATCACAACAGCATTGGGCAGGTTCATGTGTTCGAGCTTGAGGATCTTCATGCCGATCCGGTCTGACGCGTACAACAACAGCCCGAAGCCGATTGTGGTCCATCCGACGATCTCGATCGTCCGCAAGGAGTTCTCGATCAGCGACTGTCCGAAATATCCGGCCGCCGCGACGGGGATCGACGCGATGACGAGATATCCTGCGAGCTTCCCGCCGTCATGGCGGCGGCCGCGTGCGTTACTGGCCAGGCCGGCGATCATGAATACGAGGTCACGCCAGAAATAGAGCGCGACGGCGAAGAGCGTGCCCACATGGACGGCCACATCCATGACGAGAGTGTTTTCCGAAAGCCCCATGATGTCGGACGCGACGCGCAGGTGACCCGAGGAGCTCACCGGAAGAAACTCGGTGATGCCCTGAATGGCGGCGAGCACAAATATTTCGTAAAGCGGCATGGTGCCGAATCCGGACACGAAAGAGAGCCGCCTTATAGCACCGCGTTTGCGGGTCGCCGAAGAACTTCCATGCGGCGGGGCCGACAATCAAAATCCTGCTTGCATGGCGGAAATGATTTCCGCCAGAGCAGGACTGGTTTTGCGATTGCTGCTAGGTTAAAGGCTCGAAAAATTCAGGGAGCACATCATGCCAAGCGACACCAGCACCAACCCTCAGGCCTTGATCAACGCGCAACAGGCCGCTGCACTGAAGCGCAATGCCGAGCTTGTTGCCGCGGCGGGTGGCCCGGGCGAGGGGATCGTCGAAGTTCGTGCGCGCGCCGAAGCCGTGCGGGCACACTGGAATGCCGGTGGTCCCGACATGGCCGTCAACGAGGCGCGCAGTATTCCCGGACCGTTCCGGGATATTCCGGTGCAATTCTACAAGCCCAGCGATGCCGAGGGTTTGCCGGTTTTTGTCTATCTCCATGGTGGCGGGTTCAAGATCGGCAGCCCGCGCACGAATGATTTGCAGTTGCGCCAGTTGGCCGAGGCCTGGGGTGGGGCGATCGTCAGCGCCGATTATGTGCATGTGCCCGAGCACAGCTTTCCCGACCCGATCGACGAGGCCGTGGCTGTCGTCGAATGGCTTTCCGAAAACGGTCGTGACTGGGGTGTCGACCCGGATCGCATGTCGCTGGGTGGCGCTTCGGCCGGGGCGAGTGTGGCCATGGGCACGGCGCTCACCCTGCGCGACAAGGGGCACGGTGACATGCTGAAGGCCGTCGCCTCGCTGTACGGCGTCCTTGATTACAACCTCGAGTCGGACTCGATGAAGGAGTTGGGGGGCGGTGATTTCATGCTCACCACGGCTTATACGCAGATGGTCTATGACGACTATGTGCCCGACCCCGATGATCGCAACGATCCGCGCGCATTTGCGGTCAAGGCGGATCCGGCGGGCCTGCCGCCGGTGTTCGTGTCCGCGGCCCAGCTTGATCCGATCCGGGATGATTCACTGGCTCTTGGCAAGAAGCTCAAGGCTGCCGGCCACCCGCATGAACTGGTGGTCTACCCCGGTGTCATGCACGCCTTTTTCGGGTTTTCCAGCATGATCGATGAAGCCCGACGCATGATTGATGATCTGGCGCGCTTCCTCGGCGAGCACACAGGGGGGCGCTGATCATGGGAGTCGCGCTCGCGGCATTTTTCGTGTCCATCGTGCTGCTGTTCGTGGTTCCGCCGGTGGGATTGATCGCATTGCCGCTGACCGTCATCTGGGTGATCGTCGCCTTTTGCGTCACGGTCCTGGGCTGGGGTTTCGGGCGCGGAAAGAAATCTGACGACTAGATTTGGTGCGTGGGTCCCCAAGCCCGGAAATACTGCTGTCGGAACACGGAGATGCTTCCCTTGAATCGCGGCGCTCGTCTAGGGTCGGCCCGATATGCGGACCCTCTATCATCTCTGGCTCTGCCCCTACGCGCGCAAGGTGCGAATTGTGCTCGCGGAGAAGAAGCTTTCCTTTGAACTGGAACTCGAAAAGGTCTGGGAACGACGTGATTCGTTTCTGGCCCTGAACCCGGCTGGTGAAGTGCCCGTGCTGATCGAATCCGGAGAGGAAGACGATCCACCGCGGGTGATCGCGGACTCCGCATCGATCTGTGAATATCTCGAAGAAACGAGCCCGCAACCCGCCCTGATCAGCGGAGATCCGGTTGCGCGTGCCGAAGTGCGGCGGCTGACCGCCTGGTTTGATCACAAGTTCCAGCGCGAAGTGACGGCCAATCTGGTCGATGAGAAAATCAACAAACGCTTTCTCGGTCTGGGTGCGCCGTCCTCGTCGGCGATCCGGGCCGGGCATGCAAATATCGCCACCCATCTGGCCTATATCGAGTATCTGATGGAACGCCGGAACTGGCTGGCGGGGGAGAGTTTCTCCATGGCCGACATCGCGGCGGCTGCGCAAATCTCCTGCGTCGATTATGTCGGCGATGTCCCCTGGGAAGACTTTCCCGAGGCGAAGACATGGTATGCGCGGGTCAAGTCACGCCCCAGTTTGCGGCCGATCCTGGCGGATCACATCCCGGGAATACCGCCGCCCAAGCACTACGCCAACCCGGATTTCTGATCCGCTTCCAGTCCCCCGTCGTCATGCCTGCGCAGACAGGCATCGATAACCGCTAGTGCCTGACCGGAAAGGCTCCGGTGTTTATGGATTCCCGGCTTCGCGGGAGTGACGAGAATGGGAGGGGATACCGGCATTCCCGTCGTCGAAATCTACTCGACCTTGACGTCCATCTGTTCCAGCCCGGCCTGTGCGGCCCGGCCGGCGGCCGAGTCCGGCGCGATGGACAGGACCTGCAACCAGACCGCGCGGGCATCCTCGAACGCACCGCTCTTGGCGTGCAGGGCTCCCAGTTCGACCAGCGCATCAGGTTGGTTGGGGGCGAAGTCGAGCACCCGGTCGATATCGTCGCGCGCGAGGTCATCAATATCGAGCAGGCGATAGGCGGCCGCCCGGAAAATCAGCGCATCGATATGACCGGGTGCGCGATCGAGTGCCGCCGAGAAATCGTCGATGGCATCCCAGTATTCACCGGCACGGGCGAATGCCTCGCCGCGGTCTATCCAGAGTTCGGGATTGCGCCCGTCCAGGGCGATGGACTTGCTGAGAACCTCATGCGCTCGTTCGAGATTGCGCAACTGAAGCCATACGGTTCCGGCCTGACCGAGAACCGAGGCGCGCTCGGCATCGCTCGCTTCGGGCATCGCATCGGCGAGCTCTTCGAGCCGCTTGGCAGCTTCGTCCATCTGGCCCAGCCCGAAAAGCGCCAGCGCGACACAATGCAGGGCCGGCGGCCCGCCCCCTTCATCACGCCAGGCAATCGCGGCTTCGAATCCGGCCTCGGCATTCTGCTGGGTTTGCGCGATACAGGTCCGGTAGGCCTCGGTGTCGGGCAGGTCAGACAGGCGTATCGTCTGCGCCGACGGCGTGCTGGTCCCGATCACCCAAAGGGCGGCGGCGAAGAAAGTGACGGTCAGGATGAATGGACGGCGCAACACACAGGCTCCTATTGTGCAGGCACTGGTCTAGCAGCGTAGCAGAGTCTGCGCAAAACCCTGTCTGACGACGGAGTGGCACATGTCTGCGAACGTCATGTTTGTTTTTGGTCTGGGGTTCAGCGCCCAGGCGCTTTCCATGCGGCTGCTGGCCGAGGGCTGGACCGTGCGCGGCACCACGCGCAGTTCCGACAAGGCCCTCAGGCTGACAGATATGGGGATCGAGGCGCATCTGTTTGATGCCGGGCAGCCGCTGGCCGATCTCTCGGTGCTCGATGGCGTGACCCATCTTCTGGCCTCGGTGCCGCCGGGACCCGATGGCGATCCGGTGCTCATCCATCACGGGAATGACCTTGCCGCGCGCGCCGGCGAGATCATCTGGGCAGGATATCTCTCGACCACCGGCGTCTACGGGGATCGGGGTGGCGACTGGGTCGACGAAAGCTCCATCCTCGATCCTTCGACCGAACGCGGGGCCCGGCGCGTGGCGGCCGAGGCGGCCTGGTGCGGGCTGTGGGGCGAACACGAACTGCCGGTCCATCTGTTTCGGCTCGCGGGGATCTATGGTCCGGGCCGAAATGCACTGGAAACCGTCCGCCAGGGCAAGGCCCGCCGGGTGGTCAAGCCCGGGCAGGTGTTCAGCCGGACCCATGTACGCGATATCGCGGCCGTGCTGGCCGCGTCCATGGCGCAACCCAATCCGGGTGCGGCGTATAATGTGTGTGATGACGACCCCGCGCCACCGCAGGACGTGATCGCTCATGCCTGCGACTTGCTGGGCGTGACTCCGCCGCCGGAGATTCCGTTTGAAGATTCCGAATTGTCGGAGATGGCGCGCAGCTTCTATGCCGAATCCAAGCGGGTTTCGAACGCCCGGATCAAGGGCGAACTCGGGGTCGAACTGGCCTATCCCGATTATCGGGCGGGGCTGGCGGCCCTGCTGGCGGAGAGCTGATCACACAGCGTTCCCACAATATGGGTCAGCCGCGCCAGATCGGCCGGTGTGGAAAGGCGATGGTCGCCATCCTTCACCAGGATCAGTTCTACATCGCTGGAGTTCAGGGCGTGCATGAGCTTTTCGGACTGGGTCCAGGGAACGTCCGGGTCGGCGGTGCCGTGAATCAGGCGTGCCGGGATATCCAGATCGAGCGGTTTGGTCAGCACAAGATTTTCCCGGCCATCTTCGAGCAAGGCGCGGGTAATCACATAGGGGCGTTCGGAATAGGCAGATGGTGCTTCGTAAATTCCGGTTTCCGCGATCTGGGCCATGACTTCGGGGCCCAGACGGGCGGGCATCAGGTCTTCGGTGAAATCGGGTGCGGCTGCAATGGTGACAAGGCCGGTGGCGCGCTGTTTTCCGCCTGATTGTGAAAGATTGCGGGCGATGAGTGCGGCCATCCAGCCGCCCATGGATGAGCCCACCAGCACCAGACTCTCGTCCAGTCCGGCAACGGTTTTTCCGGCATGACGGATCACGGTCAGGGCGTGAGAGCACCATCCTCCGATGGTGCCGTCGTGGAATTCGCCGCCGGATTTTCCATGGCCGCCATAGTCGAGACGCAGGAAGGCGCGACCGGTTTCTCGGGCCCAGGCTTCCAAAACGGTTGCCTTCTGGCCCGTCATGTCAGACATAAAGCCACCCAGAAACACGATTCCGGGTCCCGGATCGGGGTGCGTCGCTGCGGTCGCGACAAATGCCAGCCGCGTGCCGTCTTCGGCTTTGATGTATTCAAGAGCGCTGTCGGTGGAAACCATTGCCATGAATCGCGGAACAGAAACGCAGGACGGATGAACGAGGCTTTCAACTCTAGCACCATACCCGCTGCCGCACGAACGGACGGGGGGGCTCGTCGTGACACGGCGGCCCGCCTGCCAGTCATGCTCCAGGTTCTGCCGTCCCTTGATATTGGGGGCGGTGGTGTAGAGCGCAGCGCCATAGATGTGGCCGAGGCGCTGGTGCTCGCTGGAAAGAAAGCGGTCGTTGCCTCGGAAGGCGGACGTCAGGTGGTGGAACTGGAGCGGCGTGGTGCGAAACACATCACTCTGCCGCTCGCGTCCAAAAACCCCTTTGTGATCCGGCGCAACATCCAGCGCCTGCGAGACGTGATCGACGCCGAGGATATCGAACTCGTGCATGCGCGCTCCCGCGCTCCGGCGTGGAGCGCGCGTGCGGCTGCATGTGCCGCCGGGTTGCCTTTCGTGACCACCTTTCACGGTACCTACAATTTCGGTACCGGGCTGCTGGGTGATCTGAAGAAACGCTACAACGCGGTGATGACCGATGCGGATGCCGTGATCGCGAATTCCAATTTCATCGCGAATCATATTGCGGAGAATTACGGGGTTACCGGTCCCAAGGTGCATGTGGTGCCACGCGGTATCGACACCGCGCGCTTTGATGCCGAGGGTTTCAACCCGAACCGCATGATCGAGGTGGCGACCCGTTGGCGCGTGCCGGATGACAATACGGTTGTCTTGCTGCCGGGCCGGCTGACCCGCTGGAAGGGCCAGTTGCTGTTCATCGAAGCGCTGGCCCGGCTGAAGTCCCGTCTTGGGCCGGAGAATTTCAACATCACCGGCCTGCTCGTGGGTTCCGACCAGGGGCGGGAAGCCTATCGCAGGGAACTCGAAGACCAGATCGCCGAAAAAGGTCTTGGTGGCAACGTCCAGATCGTCGGACATTGTGATGATATGCCTGCCGCCTACATGCTTTCGGATGTTGTGGTTTCGGCCTCGACCGACCCGGAAGCCTTCGGGCGGGTCATCGCCGAAGCCCAGGCCATGGGCCGCCCGGTGGTGGTGGCCGATCATGGCGGAGCGGCTGAACAGGTGGTCGATGGTGTGACCGGCTGGCGTTTCGCGCCGGGTAATCCGCAGGAATTTGCCGAGGCGCTGGAAACCGCCTTGTCGCTCGATGCCGATGCGCGCGCCGCGCTCGCTGTCCGTGCGTCCGATCACGCCCGTTCGCTCTATGCCAAATCCGGCATGTGTGCTTCGACCCTGCGTATCTATGCCGCCGTGTTCGAGAGCCACAAAAATTGAGCAATGCGGCCCCGCGCATACTCGTGATCAAGCTCGGTGCGTTGGGCGATGTCGTGCAGGCAACCGGTCCGTTTGCCGCGATCCGTGAACATCACAAGGATGCGCATATCACCTTGCTGACCGGCCCGGCCTATCGGGAGTTTCTCGAGGCAAGCGGCTGGTTCGATGATATCTGGGTCGACAAGCGCCCCGGCTGGAAGAACTGGCGCGCCTGGTTTTGGCTGCGGCATCGCCTCAAGCGGGGACAGTTCGACCGGGTCTACGACCTCCAGACCTCGGACCGGTCGAGCAGCTATTTTCACATCATGTTGCCCGGGCGTCGGCCCGAATGGTCGGGAATTGCGCGGTTCGCCTCGCACCCCCATGCCAACAAGAAGCGCGATGACATGCACACGGTTGATCGCCAGGCCGAGCAACTTGCGATGGCGGGGATTGCCGACGTGCCGGCACCGTCCCTCGATTGGGTGCGCGCGGATGTCTCGCGCTTCGGGATCGAGAAACCCTATGTCCTGATGGTGCCGGGTGGTTCGGCGCATCGTCCCGAGAAACGCTGGCCTGTGGGGTCCTACACGGAACTGGCGCGGCGTCTCGTCGCAAAAGGCGTGACGCCTGTCCTGATCGGCGCGGGTGCGGATGCCCATGCCACGGGGACGGTCGACTCCTTCTGCGCGGGCGCCCGTGACCTGACCGCCGAGACAAGCTTTGCCGAAATTGTCGTGCTGGCGCGCGGTGCGGCTGGCGCGGTCGGCAACGACACAGGCCCCATGCACATCATCGCGACGGCAGGTTGTCCGACCGTCGCGCTTTATTCTTTTGCCTCTGACCCCGCGTTGTGTGCTCAAAAGGGTCCCGACGTCACGATCCTGCGCCGCGACCTCCTGACCGAACTTTCGGTCGATGAGGTTGAAGCAGAGCTCAAGCTGGATTAAATCCCGCTTTCACCTTTTATCTTTTACGATGGGGACGATATGTCCGACCTAGCATCCGCCGACCAGATTACGATCACGCTGCCCGATGGCAGCGCGCGCACCTATGCGCGCGGCGTGACAGGCGCGGATGTCGCAGCCGATATCGGTTCAGGCCTGGCCAAGGCCGCGCTTGCGGTGCGGGTCGATGGCGAAATCCGTGATCTCGCGCGTCCCATCGAGGCCGACAGCGAACTGGCGATCATCACCCTCAAGGACGATGATGCGCTCGAACTGATCCGCCATGATGCCGCCCATGTGCTGGCCGAGGCCGTGCAGGAACTGTTTCCGGGCACCCAGATCACCTTCGGTCCGTCGACGGAAGACGGGTTTTATTATGACTTCCATCGCGAAGCGCCGTTCTCCACGGAGGACTTCGAGACCATCGAGAAGAAGATGGAAGAGATCGTCAGCCGCGATGAGCAGATCATCCGCGAGGTCTGGACGAAGGACGATGTCCGCGACTTCTTTGCCAAGGAGGGCGAGACCTTCAAGGCGGAATGGGTTGGCGAGCTGCCCGAGGGCGAAGACATCACGATGTACCGGCAGGGTGACTGGGTCGATCTGTGCCGCGGTCCGCATTTGCCCTCAACGGGCAAGCTTCCCAAGGCCTTCAAGATCATGCGGGTTGCTGGTGCCTATTGGCGTGGCGATGCGGCGAACCCGCAGCTCCAGCGCATCTACGGCACGGCGTGGCGGAACGAGAAGGAGCTCAAGGCTCATCTGACCATGATCGAGGAGGCCGAGAAGCGCGATCATCGCCGCATCGGCCGCGAGATGAACCTGTTCCACATCCAGGAAGAAGCGGTCGGCTCAGTCTTCTGGCATGCCAATGGCTGGACGCTCTATCGCGTGGCCGAGGATTACATGCGTTCGCGCCTGGACGATGCCGGGTATATCGAGGTCAAAACACCGCAGCTTGTGGACCGCGTGCTCTGGGAGCGCTCGGGCCATTGGGAGAAGTTCCGCGAGCACATGTTCACCATCGATGCCGAGGATGAACGCGTTCTCGCCGTCAAACCGATGAACTGTCCGTGCCATGTGCAGATCTACAGCCATTCGGGCATGACGAGCTATCGCGACCTGCCGATCCGCATGGCGGAATTTGGCTCATGCCATCGCTATGAGCCCTCGGGCGCGTTGCACGGCATCATGCGTGTGCGCGCCTTCACCCAGGACGATGCGCATATCTTCTGTCGCGAGGATCAGATTGTGGCCGAGACCAAGGCCTTCTGCGAATTGCTGCAATCGGTCTATCGCGATTTCGGATTTACCGAAGTCGCGGTGAAGTTCTCCGACCGCCCCGAAGTGCGCGCGGGTGATGATGCAACCTGGGATCGGGCCGAAGCCGCCCTGATGGAAGCCACGCGCGCGGCGGGGCTGGATTTCACGCTCAATCCGGGTGAGGGCGCGTTCTATGGTCCGAAGCTGGAATTCGTGCTGCGGGATGCCATCGGGCGCGACTGGCAGTGTGGCACGCTGCAGGTCGATTTCGTGCTGCCCGAGCGGCTGGATGCGACCTATATCGACGAAGACGGCGAGAAGGCCCGCCCTGTGATGCTGCATCGCGCAATTCTGGGATCCTTCGAACGGTTTCTTGGTATTCTGATCGAGAACTATGCCGGGCGTTTCCCGCTCTGGCTGGCGCCGGTTCAGGTGGTGGTCGCGACGATCACCAACGATGCCGACGATTATGCCAAAGAAGTGGCTGCGGCCTGTCGCGCGGCGGGATTGCGGGTCGAAGCCGATACCCGTAACGAGAAGATCAACTACAAGGTCCGCGAACACAGCCATCTGCATGTGCCCGCGATCCTCGTTGTCGGACGTCGGGAAGCCGAAGAAGGCACGGTGGCTGTTCGCCGGCTGGGTTCGAAGGATCAGGAAGTGCTTGCGTTGGCCGACGCGGTCGGCAAACTTAGTACCGAAGCGCAAAGTCCTGCGCATAAAGACGCCGCCTGAGAGGGCGTGCTATAGTTTAACCTATGAACAAATCATCCAAGGAGAACGATAATCGCTAGGCGTCCAGTAGATGTGAGCCCCCCGAAGCGCGAGGGCCCACGGATCAACGAAGATATTGAAGTATCCGAAGTCCGCCTTGTTGCCGAAGATGGCGAACAGCTCGGCGTTGTTGCACTTGATGCCGCGCTGCAGCGCGCGGCGGATTCAGGTCTTGACCTTGTCGAGGTGTCACCGAACGCCTCGCCGCCGGTCTGCAAGATTATCGATTACGGCAAGCTGAAATATCAGGAACAGAAGAAGAAGAACGAGGCGCGCAAGAAGCAGAAGACGATCGAGGTCAAGGAGATCAAGCTTCGCCCGAACATCGACACCCATGATTATGACGTGAAGATGCGCAGCGCCCGCCGGTTCATTGATGACGGTGACAAGGTCAAGGTCACCCTTCGGTTCCGTGGCCGCGAGATGGCCCATCAGGATCTGGGCGCGCAGGTTCTCGAACGTGTGCGTGGCGAACTCGACGAGATCGCAAAGGTCGAGCAGATGCCGAAGATGGAAGGCCGTCAAATGGTGATGGTGATGTCCCCGCGCTAGCGGCACCCGCGTCAGATCAGAAACAGAAAGCCCCGTGCGCACATCGCCCGGGGCTTTTTTGTGACCCAAGGCGGGCGGGTTTGAAGCCCGCCCCTACATCAAGGGGCGCGTAGTCCGTGTCGGGCTGTTGTCATTGCGAGGCGCGAAGCGTCGATGCAATCCAGAGAAGAGCCAGGACCGCTCTGGATTGCTTCATCCTGTGGGTTCGCAATGACGTGGACGGGGGTGACGTGCGCATCACGTCTCGTGGTGTTCAGGAGATGCCCGAATCAAGTCCGGGCTTGACGAGAAACAGGATGTTGCGACGCGTATTTGTCGGCAATCTCGACCAGAATTTCCGTCAGTTTCTCAGGCGCACATACGAGGGGAGCATGGTCGGTATCAAGCGTGTAGAGCCTGTCGACGGGTGTCTCGGTGTACATCTGCTTCTGCAGCTCATGGAAGACCGATTTGTCCTGCAGGGTTTCGATATAGACGCGGGGAACCGATCCGTAGTTTTCCGCGCTGAGTTGCAGCGGGGACCGGCGTGAGGCCTCGGGCTGAGGCGTGAGGCGCGCGGCTGCGGCGCGGGCCTCGTCCGGGTCGGTGGTGTTGAAGAAGACCTCGACTGCTGCCTCCGGGTCGATCATCGAGACGAGACCGTCTTCCGAATGGGTCACACGGGCATGGGCGCCGGTCATCCAGGGTTTCCAGGCTCGGGCGTAGAAGTCGATACAGGATTGGCCGTCAGGCAGCAGGAAGGCGCAAAGATAGACCGCGACAGAGACACGTCCGGGGCGCAATTCGCTGACCTGGGATGCCACGGTGCCACCCATGGAGTGTCCCAGGACAATGACGGGGCCGTCGACCCGGTCGATCAGGGATGCGACCTTCTCGGCGATGCGCATGGTCGTGACGGTTTCGGGTGGCGTGTCGTCATGGCCATCGCCGGGCAGATCGACCGCGACGGCTGCATGGCCGGCCGCCTCCAACAGCGGTGTCAGCTTCTGCCAGACCCAGGACCCCTGCCAGGCGCCGTGAATGAGAAAAAATGTTGCCATGTCGGGTCTCAGTCGTTTTCGGTCTTGAGCCGGGTCGAGGTGTATTTGGACACCCGATACGGGCCGGAAAAAACAGGTTCGTATTTGGGCGGGTTTTGCGCGTCGGTGCAGGTCGGGATGCAGCTGATCTCGGCGTCGTAGTTCGGGTGATGGAAGAACACGACGGACAGACGGTCAGCCGCCGCACCGGCCTCGGCGGGCGGGGTTGCCACCCGATGCGGGTTGGACACGAACCGGTCATTGGTCCAGCGCATCATCAGGTCGCCGATATTGATCACGAAGGCGTCCGCCGGGGTGGAGACATCGATCCAGTTGCCCTCGCGGGTGTGGACCTGCAGTCCGCCGGGACGGTTCTCGCTGAGCAACACGGTGAAGGTGCCGTAATCGGTATGTGCCCCCGCGCGCCACTGGCCGGGCAGGGGAGCGGTCTCGGTCGGGGGGTAGCGGATGATCCGCAAGGCCCCGATCTGACGGTCGGTATATTCCCGAAAGAAATCCGGTGGCAGGTCCAGGGCCAGCGCAAAGATTTCCTCGATGGTCTGGCTGAGGGTTTCCAGGCGCTTGTAATAGGTGGTGGCTGCCGCGCGGAAGCTGTCGGGAGACTGCGGATAGACATTTTCGATGAAGTGGCCCGCTGCCGCCTCACAGGTGTGATAGGGGTCGCTCGGGAAATCGGGCGGGCCCATATGGAAGACTTCCTTCAGGTCCGGCGGGGTTTCCTCACCCGATCCATAGGCCAGTCCTTCGTCACCAATGGCCCGGTAACCGCGGGGCAGCGCCGGGTCGGCATGGTGGACGGTGTTCTTCTCCTCGGCGGGGCGCGCGAAAAATCCGCGTGCGTTCGTGCGCAGGTCCTCGATGATCTCCGGCTCGACGCCGTGACCCACAAGGGTGAAAAACCCGATCCCCTCGCAGGCATCCCGGACCTGTTCGACGACCGCATCACGTTCCCCGGCGAGGAATGGCGCGATGTCGATGACGGGTACTTTTTGCGTGGTCATGCCCGAATGATAGCGCGGTAGAGCTTCACCGTCATGGGGGTCAATTCCGACTTTTGCAGGGCTCTCGTCGTTGCGAGGCGCGAAGCGCCGACGCAATCCAGAGAAGAGCCATGGCCGCTCTGGATTGCTTCACCCTGCGGGTTCGCAATGACGTGGATGGGGGAGATGCCTGGATCAAATCCGGGCATGACACGATGTTCAGGCCCGCACCGAACGCGAGTGCTGGCCGCCATCGGCCATGACGATTGTGCCCGAGACCCAGGATGCCCGGTCGCTGGCCAGATAGGCGGCGAGCCAGCCGATTTCCTCGGGTCGGCCCGGTCGTCCGCCGGGCAGGTCCTTGTGGGTTTCGCGCCAGCGGCTTTCGTCGCCGAACTGCATATCCGCATTGATCTTGGCCTGTCGGACGAGGCGTTCGGTCTCGACCGGGCCGGGGTTGATGCCGACCACGCGCACGCCGTGGTCATAGGATTCCGCACCCAGTGCCCGGGTCATCTGCATCAGCGCCGCATTGCCCATGGAGCCAGCGATATAGGCCGCGCGGGGACGTTCGCCGGCCATGCCGATCACGTTCACGATGGTGCCCGAGCCGCGTTCGCACATCCGGGGATAGATGTCCCGAATCAGACCGAGGAAGCCGAAGACCTTGAGGTCCCAGGCACTTTTGATGCTGGAATTGTCGAGCCGGGTGATATCGCCGGCCGGAATCGAGCCGGCATTGTTCACGAGGATGTCGCAATCCCCCGCCGCCGCCGTCAGTTTGGCCACATCGGCTTCGTTGGACAGGTCGAGGGCATGCACGGTGGCTTGCGCACCGAAGCGGGTGTTGAGATCGTCGCGGACGGCGTTCAGGTCTGCTTCCGTGCGCGAGACCAGATGCAGCGTGCAGCCTTCTTCGGCGAGGGCTTCGGCGACGGCACGGCCGATGCCTTTGCTCGCGCCGGTTACGATGGCTGTTTTGCCGGACAGTTCCAGATCCATGATGTTTCCCCTCGGTGGCGATGTTTGCGTTGTCGCACGCTACGCCACCGGGAGAGATTTGTGCAGGGGTCGTGCCGTCTTAGGCGGGCGGGCGTGAATGCTGACCGCCATCGACCATGATCACCGTTCCCGACACCCAGGACGCGCGCGGGCTGGCCATGAATGCGGTCACGGCAGCCAACTCTTCTGACAGGCCGCCACGGCCACCGGGCAGGCCACCCATGGTCTCGCGCCAGCGTTCGGCATCCCCGAACTGTTTTTCCGCATTGGCCCGCGCCAGCAGCTGGAACCGTTCGGTCTGGGTCGGGCCGGGATTGACGCCCAGAACCCGCACACCGTGGTTCATGCTCTCTGCGCCGATCGTGCGGGTCATCTGCATCAGTGCGGCATTGCCCATGGAGCCGGCAATATAGGCCGCCCGCCCGCGCTCACCCGCCATGCCGATCACGTTGATGATCACGCCATCGCCGCGTTCGCACATGCGCGGATAGAAGTGGCGAACCAGCCCCACCGTCCCGAACACCTTGAGCTGCCAGCCCGCCTTGATGTCGTCGTCGCTGAGTTTTGAAAGGTCGCCACCGGGGATGGCACCCGCATTGTTGATCAGGATATCCGCGTCGGCGGCCGCATCGACGAGTGTCTGAATGGCTTCGGGCTTTGCCAGATCCAGCGCGAGAACATGCGCGGTGATGCCGAATCGTGCCTGCAGATCATCGCGCACGGCATTCAGATCAGCCTCTGTGCGCGAGACCAGATGCAGGTTGCAGCCTTCCTCGGCCAGCACTTCGGCAATTGCCTTGCCGATCCCTTTGCTGGCACCTGTGATGATGACGGTTTTGCCCTTGAGTCCGAGATCCATGATACTTCCCCCGATGAACGTGTTTGTGTGGCGCGAACGCTACGATTCGATTCGCCGAAAGGCAATGGAATCCGGGGATAAGGCTTGCCAGTGCGGTGCAGCACGGCTATAACCCCGCCGTTTCCGAATACCAACGGTCCGGCAGGGCGATTTGTAACGCCCGGGGCAGCCTACCCGTTGAATCACACGCGCAAGCGTCAACCCGCACAAGCGAGGTCAAAATGCCCAAGATGAAGACGAAGTCGTCTGCCAAAAAGCGATTCAGCTTTACGGCATCCGGCAAAATCAAGATGAAACCCTCAGGCATGCGCCACGGCATGCGCAAGCGCTCTCAGTCGATGAAGCGCAAGGCGCGCAAGATCGGTCTTATCGCCAAGTCGGACGAGCAGATTCTGAAGCCGATGATGCCCTATCAGAGAAAGGGCTAACCCATGTCACGCGCAAAAAGCACCGTTCAGCGTCACGCACGTCGCAAGAAGATCCTGAAAGCCGCCAAGGGCTATCGGGGCCGGAATAACAACGTTTTCCGCGTTGCCAAGGAACGGGTCGAGAAGGGCCTGCAGTACGCTTACCGCGATCGCCGGGTGAAGAAGCGCAATTTCCGCGCGCTCTGGATCCAGCGGATCAATGCCGGTGTGCGTGAGCACGGCATGACCTATTCCCAGTTCATGTTCGGGATGAAGCAGGCCGGTATCGAACTCGATCGCAAGGTCCTGTCCGACCTCGCCATCCGCGAGCCGGAAGCCTTCAAGGAAATCGTCGATCAGGCGCAGAACGCCCTCAACGCATCTGCCTGAAGCGATCTGGAAACGGATTGCTTCAGCGAAGCTCACCGGTGAACCATGACCGTGCCTGACACGACCGAGTTGCAGGAGTCCCTGCTGGCCGAAGTGACGGCGGCGGACAGCCTCGACGCGCTTGAGGCTGTGCGCGTGTCCGCGCTCGGCAAGAAGGGTGCGATCACAGCCCAGATGAAGGGCCTTGGCCAGCTTGACGGTGACGCCCGCAAGGAAGCCGGTCAGGCGCTCAACCGGGTCAAGGACGCCGTTCAGGCGGCCATCGGTGCGCGTCAGGCGATGCTGGATTCGGTTGCTCTGGAAGCACGGCTGGCCAGTGAGACCGTGGACGTGACCCTGCCGGCCCGTCCGCGTGTGGAAGGCCGCCTGCATCCGGTCAGTCAGGTCACCGAGGAGTGTATCGCCATCTTTGGCGAGATGGGGTTCACGGTCGCGGAAGGCCCGGATATCGAGGACGATTTCCACAACTTCACGGCACTCAACATTCCGCCCGAGCATCCGGCCCGCCAGATGCACGACACGTTCTACCTGAACGCGGAACCCGGCCGCCCCGCGCCGGTCCTGCGGACCCACACCTCGCCGGTGCAGATCCGCACGATGGAAACCTCCAAGCCGCCGATCCGGATCATCGCCCCGGGCCGGACCTATCGCAGCGATTCCGACGCGACCCACACCCCGATGTTCCACCAGATTGAGGCGCTGGTTGTCGACGAGACCACCCATATGGGTCACCTCAAGGGCTGCATCATCGATTTCTGCCGGGCGTTCTTTGATATTCCCGATCTGCCCGTGCGCTTCCGGCCGAGCCACTTCCCGTTCACCGAACCCTCGATGGAAGTCGATATCGGCTGCTCGCGGGAAGGCGGCGAGTTGCGGATCGGCAATTTCGGCGACGGCGCCAACAACTGGCTGGAAATCATGGGGTCAGGCATGGTCCACCCCAAGGTGCTTGAGTATGGCGGGATCGACCCAACCCGGTATCAGGGCTTTGCCTTCGGCATGGGAATTGATCGCATCGCGATGCTGAAATACGGCATCCCCGATCTGCGCACTTTCTTCGACGCCGACATCCGCTGGCTCAAGCATTACGGCTTTGTGCCGCTGGCCGTACCGTCGATGGTCCGGGGGCTGTGATGGGGTTGGGGCATACCGTCCTTGGAAGCCCTCATGCTGAGCTTGTCGAAGCATGTGGGCCGGCTCAACTCATCCTTCGTCAGGCTCAGGATGAGACATCGCGTTCCGCCGGAGGTGCACGATGAAGTTCACACTCGGCTGGCTGAAAGATCATCTGGAGACCGACGCACCGGTCAGCCAGATCGTCGAGACTCTTATCCGCATCGGGCTGGAAGTCGACACGGTCGATGATCCGGCGGCCGAACTCTCGGCCTTTCGTGTCGCCCATGTGATTTCCGCCGAACCCCACCCGGATGCTGATCGTCTGCAGGTCTGCACGGTGGATACGGGCGAGGGCACGGTCCAGGGGGTTTGCGGTGCGCCGAATGCGCGCGCCGGGATGAAGGGCGTGTTCGCCCCGGTCGGCACCTGGGTGCCCGGCATCGAGGTTGAGCTGAAGGCCGCGAAAATCCGCGGTGTCGAATCCAGCGGCATGCTCGTTTCCGAACGGGAAATGGGCCTGTCCGACGAACATGACGGGATCATCGATCTGCCAGCCGATGCGCCGGTGGGCAAACCCTTCGCCGAAGTGCTGGGCATTGATGATCCGGTGATCGATATCGAACTCACCCCGAACCGCCCGGACTGCACCGGTGTGCGTGGTATCGCGCGCGATCTGGCCGCGGCCGGTCTGGGCACATTGAAGCCGTTTGACGCCGCCGCGCCGGTCGCGGGCAGCTATGAGAGCCCGGTGAAATGGGCCGTCGCCGGTGACGGCAATGCCTGCTCCTATGTGGTGGGGCGACACTTCAAGGGCGTGACCAACGGCCCGTCACCCAAATGGGTGCAGGACAGGTTGCGCGCGGTCGGATTGCGGCCCATCTCGGCGCTCGTCGATATAACCAATTATGTCTCGCTCGATCTGGGGCGCCCGCTCCATGTGTTCGATGCGGCCAGGCTCAAGCACAAGACGCTGACCATGCGCCGCGCGCGCGAAGGCGAGGATTTCACAGCGCTGATCGAGAAAGACTTCAAGCTCGACAGTGAGATGACCGTGATCGGCGATGGCGACAGCGCCGAAGCGCTCGCTGGCGTGATGGGCGGCCTTGAGTCCAGCTGCACCGAAGACACCACCGAGGTGTTTCTCGAGGTTGCGCTGTTCGATCCGGTCTCCGTCGCCACGACGGGCCGCAAGCTGCAGATGGAATCCGACGCGCGTTATCGGTTTGAGCGCGGCGTCGACCCGGAATCCGCCGAATGGGGCGCCGAAGTCGCAGCCCGCCTGATCCAGGAATTCTGCGGCGGTGAGGTTAGCAAGCCGGTCCGCGCCGGATCCATGCCCGACTGGCAGCGCAGTATCGAGTTGCGCAATGACCGGGTGGCGACGCTTGGCGGCGTGGATGTCCCGTCCGACCGTCAGGCCGAAATCCTCGACGCGCTCGGTTTTGAAACCGAACGCCTCAACGGCAAGATGTCCGCCGCCGTTCCGTCCTGGCGCCCGGATATCGGCGGTGAAGCCGATCTGGTGGAAGAAATCACCCGCATCCACGGCTTTGACCGGATTGCCCCGGTGTCGCTGGATCGCGATGCGGCTCTGCCCTCGGTGGCGATCACCCCGGAACAGCGCCGTGCGAGCAATGTGCGCCGGACACTGGCCGCATGTGGTCTGGATGAAGCCGTCACCTGGTCCTTCATGGGCCGGGCGCAGGCCGAGCTCTTTGGCGGCGAACTTCCCGATACACTGGTGCTCGCCAATCCGATTTCCAGCGAGCTGGATGCGATGCGTCCTTCGATTCTGGGCAATCTGCTGCTCGCCGCCGGACGCAATGCCGATCGCGGCTTTGCCGATGTCGGCCTGTTCGAACTCGGCCCGGCCTATCAGGACGCGACCCCGGACGGACAGCAGCTCGTGGCCGCCGGTGTGCGCCACGGCAATGCGCAAGGCGCGCACTGGTCGGGCAAGGCGCGCGCGGCCGATGCGCTTGACGCCAAGGCCGATGCCATGGCGGCCATTCAGGGTGCGGGCGGGCCGGCCGCCAATGTGCAGGTCAGCCGCGATGCGCCGGACTGGTACCACCCTGGACGCTCGGGCGTGCTGCGTCTGGGCAAGAACGTGCTCGCCTATTTCGGTGAAATTCATCCCGCCGTCCTGCGCGGTCTCGATGTGCGTGGCCCGGTGGTCGGGTTTGAGGTCTTCCTCGACAACATGCCGCCACGCAAGGAGAAGGGTTCATCCCGTCCCGCGCTGCATCTCGAAAGCCTGCAGCCGGTCCGTCGCGACTTTGCCTTCCTTGTGAACGCGGACGTCCAGGCCGGTGACCTGTTGCGTGCCGCGCGTGCCGCCGACCGTGATGCGATCACGGATGTTGCGCTGTTCGATGTCTATGAGGGAAAGAACATGGAAGCGGGCAAGAAGTCGCTGGCCATCCAGGCGACCCTGCAACCTTCAGAGGCAACCTTCACCGATGCCGAGATCGAGGAAATTTCCACCAGGATCGTCGCGGCGGTTGAAAAAGCGACTGGCGGCGCGCTGCGGGGTTAGAAAACCACGCGGTCGTACCCACATGAGGTTGTGGACAGCCTGCCACTTCGGCGAACAGCAATTTCAGAAATCTCAAGGCGCTGTGTGTTGTGTGTAAAATGTCAGTAACCAATTGAATTAGATAAAAAAACAGGCGCGATGGGTGTGTTATAAATAGGGTATAAAATAATATCCGGAATGGCTCATGTCCCGAATTTGACAGTTATCCCCATATCTCACAGACAGTATGACAGTGATTGCCCCCATTAACGTTCGAGCTTTGTTCCCCGATAAATGACCGATCTTTCCCACATTCGTAATTTCTCCATCGTGGCCCATATCGACCACGGGAAATCGACCCTGGCCGACCGCCTGATCCAGCATTGCGGCGGGCTGACAGAGCGGGAGATGTCCGAACAGGTGCTCGACAATATGGAGCTCGAGCGCGAGCGCGGGATCACGATCAAGGCCCAGACCGTGCGGCTGGAATACACGGCCAAGGACGGCAAGACCTATCATCTGAACCTGATGGATACGCCGGGCCATGTGGACTTCTCCTATGAGGTTTCCCGCTCGCTGGCGGCCTGTGAAGGCGCTCTGTTGGTGGTTGATGCCAGCCAGGGTGTCGAGGCCCAGACGCTGGCGAATGCCTATCTGGCGATCGATGCCGATCTGGAAATGGTGCCGGTTCTCAACAAGATCGATCTGCCCGCCGCCGAGCCGGAACGCATCCGCCAGCAGATCGAGGATGTGATCGGGATCGATGCGTCAGAGGCGGTGATGATCTCGGCAAAGACCGGGCTGGGCATTCCCGAGGTTCTCGAGGCGCTGGTCACCCGTCTGCCGCCACCCCAGGGTGATGCGGATTCCGAACTGCAGGCCCTGCTTGTCGATAGCTGGTACGATCCCTATCTGGGGGTTGTGGCGCTGGTGCGTGTGCAGGACGGGGTCCTGAAAAAGGGCCAGAAGATTCGCATGATGTCGACGGGCTATGCCTATTCGGTGGACCGGGTGGGTGTGTTTACGCCTGCGCGAACGGAGACCGGTATTCTGGGCCCCGGCGAGATCGGCTTTATCACCGCTTCGATCAAGACCGTGTCCGATTGCAATGTGGGTGACACGGTCACCGATGACCGCCGACCGGCCGCCAAGCCGCTTCCCGGCTTCAAGCCCTCCGTGCCAGTGGTCTTTTCCTCGCTTTATCCCGCCGACACGTCCGAATACGAGGATCTGCGTGATGCGCTCGAGCGTTTGCATCTCAACGATGCCAGTTTCGAATTCGAGGCGGAAAGCTCGGCGGCACTCGGCATGGGGTTCCGCTGCGGCTTCCTGGGTCTGCTGCATATGGAGATCATCCAGCAGCGCCTGGAGCGCGAGTTTGATCTGGAAATCATCGCCACGGCACCGTCCGTCGTCTACCACATTACCCTGACTGACGGGTCCGAGATCGAACTTCACAATCCGACGGATTATCCCGACGTGACCCGGATCGATGAGATCGAGGAGCCGTGGATCAAGGCGTCGATCATGGTGCCCGACGAATATCTGGGGTCGGTCCTGCAGCTGTGTACCGAGCGCCGTGGTGAACAGCTCGACCTGACCTATGTGGGCGGTCGTGCAATGGCGGTGTATCGCCTGCCGCTCAACGAGGTGGTGTTCGATTTCTATGACCGGCTGAAATCGATCAGCCGAGGCTATGCCAGCTTTGACTACGAACTCGATGAATACCGGGTCGGCAATCTGGTGAAGGTCGACATCATGGTGAATGGTGATGTGGTCGATGCGCTGGCCATGGTCGTCCATCGCGATCAGGCCGAGGCACGCGGCCGGCATCTTTGCGAGCGGCTGAAGGATCTGGTCCCGCGCCAGCTTTTCAAGGTGGCCTTGCAGGCCGCCATTGGTGGCAAGGTGATCGCGCGCGAGACCGTGGGGGCCATGCGCAAGGATGTGACGTCGAAATGCTATGGCGGCGACATCTCGCGCAAACGCAAACTTCTCGACAAGCAGAAGGCAGGCAAGAAGAAGATGCGCCAGTACGGCAATGTGGAAATTCCGCAATCCGCCTTCATTCAGGCGCTGCGCATGGGTGACGAATAGGGCGCCTCGTGTTTGTCATTGCGAGGCGCGAAGCGTCGAAGCAATCCAGAGCAGAGCCAGGCTCACTCTGGATTGCGTCACCCTGCGGGTTCGCAATGACGGCGGTGTTTTAACGACCTTCCCGACGGTCTGATATCCGTGAACGTCCGTCTGATCCAGGGCAGGTCGTTCTATTTGAACATGCCTTCCTTGCGCGGCCGCTTGCGGCACAGGCGTACCAGGATCATTCCCGGAACACCCAGCACCACCGTGGCGGGCCAGGTCAGAATCGTGGAAATCACCGGGTGCCAGAGCCATGGCCCGATCACGGGAATGTGGCGGGCAACAGCCGGCTCGGCGACCTGCAGGCTGGTCTGATGCAGGTTGAACCACAGCTCTCCGGCCGAGATCATCGCCAATGCGCCGGTATCGATCGAGGCGAGGATATCACGCGCAAAAATCGCGACCGCCGCGATCACGAGAATCCACCCGATAATCCGTCCAACTAACCTGGCCATCTGGCCCCACGTTCCGTTTTTTCTTGTTTCTGCGTGTCCCGATACTAAACCCAGTCCGGGTGACCGGCACAAGGGCTGATCCGGGGAATTGTTAAAACGCCCGGCGATGCCAAACTGGTCGCCAGAGTGGTTGCCAGCAGGGGGGCGCTTCGGCTATGCAATCCCGGCGTCGGAGGGGTGGCCGAGTGGCTGAAGGCGCACGCTTGGAAAGCGTGTAAGCGGGTGACCGTTTCGAGGGTTCGAATCCCT
The DNA here is from genome assembly GCA_030831135.1 of Alphaproteobacteria bacterium. GTDB lineage: Bacteria > Pseudomonadota > Alphaproteobacteria > UBA6615 > UBA6615 > JABJAG01. Next base: position 293 of record JAURLR010000335.1, on the reverse strand, counting down.
CTCCCTCCGCCAATTATCTTAAGTTTCTGTGGGTTTCGCAGCTTAGCTGCGCCGTGTTCCCATAATAGCTCCCCGATAGGGCGCGTGCTGCAGCCTCAGAAAAATTTCATCGAACCGAAAAGCCTCAACGCCCCAGCCGCGACCCTACCCTGGGGGTACCCCCGCTTTGTCAGTTGGGACTCCGCATATCCTCCAGTAATGCTATTACAGACGAACAAATTAGAATTGGTCGGGATCTTGCTTAAGTAAACGGTTTCCGGTGACCTGCCCCCGCTGACTGGTCCGGTTTCATT
>JAURLR010000334.1 GCA_030831135.1 Alphaproteobacteria bacterium | reverse complement strand
GGACCGCAGCTTTGACGTCATCATCGTGGATTCGACCGACCCCATGGGTCCCGGCGAAGTTCTGTTCACCTCGGAATTCTATGGCCACTGCAAGTCGCGGCTCACTCCCGGTGGCGTGATGACGACCCAGAGCGGCGTCGTGATGATCCAGGGCGGGGAACTAACAACCACCGTGCGCCGGCTGGGTGAACATTTCGCCGATGCCCATGGCTATATTGCTGCCGTCCCGACCTATGCGGGTGGTTTCATGGCGTTTGGCTGGGGGACCGATGATCTCTCCCTGCGGCAGATTTCGGTGGACCAGCTGCGCGAACGCTTTGCCGCTATCAATCTCGACACGAAATACTACAATCCCGACCTGCACCGTGGTGCCTTTGCGCTGCCATCCTATATCGCTGAACGCGTGGAGGCCGGAAAATGAGTGATCCGATCAAATTCTATTTCGCCTGTGTCTCGCCCTGGTCCTATCTGGGACTTGATAAGCTGCAGGAGATTGCAGAACGTCATAACCGCACCATCGCGTTCAAACCGACCAATGTGGGGCGTACATGGGCGGAAACGGGCGCGGGACAGCCGCTGGGCAATCGTCCCGACGTGCTGCAATCCTACCGCCTGCTGGAACTGCCACGCTGGGGCCAGTGGCGCGGCGTCCCTATCAACCCCGAGCCGAAGCATTTCCCTGCCCCCTTCATGCTGTCATCCAAGGTCATCATCGCGGCCGGACAGGCCGGAGAGGACATGTATGCGGTTACCCGCGCGCTGATGCGGGGCTGCTGGGTCGAGGAACGCAATATCAGCGACGAACGCGATGTCGCGGAAATTCTCGATGGCCTCGGCCTTGACGGTGCGAGCCTCGTGGCCGCTGCCGGGTCGGACGCAGTCGCAGCCGAACTCGAAGCCCACACTGATGATGCCCTGTCTGACAAGGCCTGGAGCGTGCCGTCCTATGTGGTCAATGGCGAGTTGTTCTTTGGTCAGGACCGGCTGGAAATGATCGACTGGCGCCTCTCGGGTGGTGCGAACTAGGCGTTCTCCCGCTCGGAAAGCCACGCCACGGCCTCCGCCAGCGAGCCCACCACGACATCAGCCTGGCTTGACGCCGGATCATCTTCCTCGCCCTCCACGAGAATGCGCGTGGCAACACCGCCATTGATCCCGGCCTGGATATCGGTTTCCCGGTCCCCGACGATCACGGAACGCGACATGTCGATGTTGAAAGCATCACGGGCCTTGAGCAGCATTCCCGGGCCGGGCTTGCGGTCGGGAGACTCCCGTCGATAAATCCCGATGCCCTCCTCGGGATGGGTCGGCGAGAAATACACCCGCTCGATCTCGATCTCCTCGGCCCGGAATTGCGCCAGCATCCAGTCCGTCAGCGCATGAAAATCTTTCTCGGAATAAAGCCCGCGACCAATTCCTGCCTGATTGGTCACGACAACCAGCAGGTAACCCATCTCGCGCGCGGCCCGGCAGGCTTCGAACACACCATCGTTGAAGAGAAAATCCTCCGGTCGCCAGATATAGCCACTGTCAATATTGATGACACCGTCCCGGTCGAGGAACAGCGCGCGATTCTTGCTCTCGGACATGGCGCGTTACTTGGCCGCCTTCCGGACCCGCTCCTGAAGCGCACTGAGGGTGATATTGCTCGAGATCAGTTCCTGATCGACCATCAGTTCGATCACGGCAGGACACCCGGCGGCGAGCGCGCGTTCGAGCGCCGGTCCGAATTCGGCGGTTGCTGTCACACGTTCCCCCTGTGCGCCGAAGGCTTCCGCCCATTTCACGAAGTCAGGGTTCCGCAGTTCCGTTGCGATCTGGCGCCCGGGATATTCGCGTTCCTCATGCATGCGGATCGTACCGAACATGCCATTATTGGCAATGATCAGGACAATCGGCAGATCGTGCTGGACGGCTGTCGCCAGCTCGTTCCCAGTCATCAGGATACCGCCATCACCGGCGTAGCAGACCACCGGCAGGTCCGATCGTGCGGCCTTCGCAGCAAGCGCAGCGGGCAGGCCATAGCCCATCGAACCATTGGTCGGTCCCAGCAAGGTGCGATAGTTGCGGAACCGGAAGAACCGGCTGGTCCAGCCGGCGAAATTCCCGGCATCGGTTGTCAGGATCGCATCATCGGGAAGGATATCGCGCATCTGCACGAAGGCTTCGGCCAGGTTGAGCGGCCCGGGATATTCTCCGGGCACCGTCCAGGCATCGAAATCCGCCCGCCCGTCCGCAAGCCAGCCCGCCCAGTTTGCCGGATCAACCTGGATGTGCCGCCGGGCCTGCGCCAGGAACGCGCCAATATCCGAGGCGATGGGCAGATCGGCCCGAAACACCCGGCCAAGCTCGGAGTGATCCGGGTAGACATGGATCAGCTTCTGGTCGGGCTGGGGTGACTTCACCAGCGTGTAGCCCATGGTGGCCGTCTCCCCCAGACGCGCACCGATCGCGATGATCAGGTCCGCATCCTTCACCCGCTGGGCGAGTTTGGGGTTGGTGTTATAGCCAAGTTCTCCGACGAAATTGGGATGGTCGTTGTTGAAAATGTCCTGCGAACGGAAGGATGCCACAGTGGGCAGCCCATTGGCTTCACAAAAGGTCTGCAGATCAGCGACCGCTTCGCCCGTCCAGCCACCACCACCGAATATCACCAGCGGCCGGGATGCGGCCGAGAGAATATCGCGGAACGCGGCGAGATCATTCTCGCTGGGTTCGGGCAGCGCACGCCGCGACACGGGCACATCGGCAACATCCACCTCGTCAACCAGCATGTCCTCGGGCAACGACACCACAACAGGCCCCGGACGCCCGCCCGTCGCCGTGGCGAAGGCGCGCGCGGTAATCTCGGGCAGGCGCGCGGCATCTTCGACCTCAACCACCCATTTGGTGAGCGGAGCAAACATGGCGGTGTAGTCCACTTCCTGGAACGCTTCGCGGCCCTTGAATTCACGTGGCACCTGACCGACGAACAGGATCATCGGGGATGAATCCTGAAGCGCTGTGTGCACACCGATGCTGCCATTACACGCTCCCGGCCCACGGGTTACGAAAGCAATTCCCGGCTTGCCAGTCAGTTTGCCATAGGCTTCGGCCGCATAGGTTGCACCGCTTTCATGGCGGCATGTGATGACGCGAATGGAATCCTGTACATCGTAAAGCGCATCAAGCGCTGCCAGATAACTCTCACCGGGCACACAAAACACCGTATCGACATCATGCTGACGCAGCGCGTCGATCAGAACCTGACCACCTGTTCTTGCCATCGTCTCTATCAATCCTGTTTTTGTTATCCGACGCCCGGCTGCGCCAGATTTCAGTTTGGTTCCTGATTTTGACCGAAACGAAGATGAAAAACGACCCGGTCCCGGACTTATTCAGCCTAAGGTTCGAGAACGAGTTTGCCAATGACATCACCGGATTCAAGCAGCCGGTGTGCGTCTGCCGCATCTGCAAGCTTCATGCGCGCATGTATGCGGGGGCTGATCTTGCCGTCTGCGAGGTTCTTGATCATGTTTTCCATGACCCCGCGACGGATATCGGGCTTGTCATCGAAATAGTGAATGCTGAAGGTCTTCATACCCAGATTCCGGGTGAAATCACCGGCCATGGGCGTGTAGAGGTCGGTGTCCGGCTTGCCCGCGATAAAACCGAACATCACAACGGTGCCCATATCGGCCAGCATCCCGAAGTTTCGGGTAAATTCCGGACCTGCGACGGAATCATAGATCAGATCGACACCCCGACCATCGGTGAGTTCGAGAACACGTGCCGAGACATCTTCAGCGTGGCGATTAATCACCGCATCAGCCCCGAGTTCGGACACATAACTGGCTTTTGCCGCGCCCCCGGCAATGCCGAACACGGTCAGACCCTGGCGCTTGGCAAGCTGCACCAGAGCACTCCCCGCGCCGCCCGCCGCGGCATGAACCAG
>JAURLR010000333.1 GCA_030831135.1 Alphaproteobacteria bacterium | reverse complement strand
GTGCCGCCGTGGTCATGCTGCACGTGCTGTCTATTCGGTGGATGCCGCCCTGGATGCACTGGCCCGCACGGCAACGATCCGGATCGTTCTTACAGACCTGAAAATGCCCGGCCTGACCGGCTTTGCCCTGATTGACCGGGCACGAGAGCAGCGGGCAGCAAGCGGCCATGCCTGTCCTGAATTCGTCATCATGACCGGGCATGCCGGGCAGGTGGAAGCAGAGGTCGCAGATGCCTATCAGGTGCGCGGTTTTCTTACCAAACCGCTCGACCCCTATGCTGTTGAGAAACTGGTATCTCAGGTTATCGCTTCGGGTGATGCGTTTCAGAATCCCGTTGCGGAGTCGGTTTGATGACTGCCGGTAGGGTGAACCTCTGGCGAAAAGACGCTCGTTTGCGACAATTCGTTCTGGCCTTGATGATCGGGGCTGCTGGTTTTCTGATCAATCTCGTTGCTTTGAATCTCGGCTTCGGGCTGCATTTTCTCCTCGGTGGGGTGGCATTCTTTCTTGCGCTGCGTTTCATCGGGCCTGTCAGCGCGGTGGTGGCGATGGGTGTCCTCGCCCTGGCGACAGTCCACCTTTGGGGGCATCCCTGGGCGATGGTTATATTCCTCGCCGAGGGTGCATTCCTGGCCTGGCGCAATGGGGATTCTCGCTCCCTCGTGGTCTGGGACGTCATTTTCTGGGGGCTGATCGGAATCCCGCTGGTCTTTCTGTTCTATGGCATGTTCATCGGAATGGGTATCGAATCGGTCTGGCTGGTTGCGGTCAAGCAGGCCGTCAACGGGGTCACGGTTGCATCGGTTGCAAGTCTGCTCATCTATATGATCACAAGGGGGTTCGGTATCAGAATTCAGGTGTCCCTTTCCCGCCTGCTCGTCGATCGGATTATCCTCATCGGCCTGATTCCGGTCGTTGCCTTCGTGTATCTGGATAATCAGCGGCGTGGAGAAGATATCTACAGGCAGGTGGCAAACTTGGTGGATCACCGCCTGGACGAAATCGAATGGTCAACCCGGGAATGGGTCGAGCGTGAGATCCGTGAGCTGACTATTGTCGGGAAGGAAGGACTCTACATCAGCCAAACCGTTGGTTTGGGAAAGGAAACGCCCTTAACGCATTTGGAGGATGCGCAGGAGACGGACAGCGTGGACATCGGCGTTTATGACCTTGAGGGCGGCCGTGTGGCCATTAAAGGAGCAATCGAAAATTTGCCGATAGCCTTGTCTCCGGCGTCGATCGGGGTTCTTCAAACCGTATCCCGGCTCGAACATGCAAAAGCGGTTGTTCAGGCCGGGCCGATGGGCCTTGGAATTCAGTTCTGCCTGCCGGTGACGTCGCGCGGCGAGTTGTCGGGATTTGTGGTCGCGAACATGCCTGGGTCAGAAAAGTTCCTGTCAGGGTATGGCCTATCTGGCGTGGGAGCCTTCCATCTGAAATCTGCCGCTGGCGGGTTGCGATTGGCCGGCGACATTCCGCAATCTCTTGATGACGACAGGGTGTTTGTCCGTACGAAAAGGCAGTCCGGGGATCAGGTGTATGAACTTTACACCCCGTTTCAGGCGGGGGCTTCGGTCATGCAGTCTTTCGCCGGATCGTTTTTGGGCCAGTCGCGGCGTTTTCAGACCCCAGCTGGAGTTTTCGAAGCGAGAATTGCGATTTCGTTCCGCCCGAAGATCGCATCCTATCGTTTTGAACAGGCTCTTACGCTTTCCCTGGCTTTTGCTTTGCTTTGCGTTCTGGCGGCTCTTACGAGTTTTATTGTTGTCAGGGTTGGCCGGGGTTTTGATGCGCTCTCTTCGGTCCTCAGGCGTATGAATCTGGATGAACGGCTCGCAATCTCAATAGACGACTACCCGGTGACTGAGTTTCAGGAGATCGTCGAGATTGCACGGGTGGCGAATGACAAGATCATCGATCAGGCACAGGATATCTCCGGACTGGGCCGGCAGTTGCAGAATCTGATCCGTTCGTCCGGGTTGATCACCTACTCGATGGAGAGTGTCGCGGGAAAATCCTGGCGACTGGTTTTTTTTCAGTGAACCGGGCCCCAGAATGAAATGGTTCGATACGGTAATGTTTACGGATCGTGACTCGTGGATGGCGTGGGTTCACCCTGATGATCTACCTGTTGTCGAGAAGGCCTTGTCCCAGTTTCGCGAAACAGGTTCAAAGTCAGCTGAGTATCGGGTCAAGGCCAAGAGTGGAGAGTGGCGATGGATCATCGACGAGTTGGCCATCGTTGCCGACGATCCCGGCAGGGATACACGCATTGCTTCGGGATCGATTACGGATATTCATGACCGCAGGATAAGCGCAGAGCGCCTTGCATCGACATCACGCCTGATCACATTGGGCGAAATGGCAACCGGAATGGCGCATGAGATCAATCAGCCGCTCAATACGATCCGTATGGCTGCTGAGAACGCATTGCTGGAAATATCCGAGCCGGCACAAGGCGAAATTGAGGATTCCTATATTGCGGAAAAACTGGGTGTTGTCGTTTCTCAGACCGAGCGGGCCGCCAAGATCATCGATCATATGCGGATTTTTGGCCGGCGACCGGACGACCTTCCCGAAGTCTTTGATGTCCGTGACGCCATTGCTGGCGCGCTCCGTATAACGGGGCCACAACTCCGGAATATCGGAATTGAAGTCAAAGTTTCAGAACGCGACGACGCTTTGGTTCCCGTTTTTGGCCATCAACAGCTTCTTGAACAGGTGCTGATCAATCTGATGTTGAACGCCAGGGATGCGATTGAGAAGCGGAAGGAGATTTTGATGGAAGACGAAGGTCGTCTCCTGGAAGGAGAGGTCAGGGTGAGTCTCGAGTATCAGACCTTGCCCGAGGCGCTCGTGATCGAGGTGAAGGACAATGGCGGCGGCGTTCCCGAGAGCATCTTTGACCGGATTTTCGATCCATTCTTTACTTCGAAGCCAGTTGTCAAGGGAACCGGACTGGGCCTTTCTCTCAGCTATGGAATTATCTCGGAAATGGGTGGTTCGATCAGTTGCCGAAATGAAGATGAAGGTGCTGTCTTTCAGGTGCGTTTGAAAGGTTTTGCCGGATCCGATGCTGCGGGCGTTGTGGAAACAGAACTGGTCGGTCAGTCTTCGTAGAAGGCGATGGTGCGGGTCTCGATACTCTGGCGGGGCGAGGCATTCGGCGGGCTTGTCGGGTCGTCAAAGGCGGTGTGCGCGGTCCAGCGGGCGCGCCCGTCGCGCTCGGTGTCGTAGCATTTCAGCAGGATGACCTCGTCGGGCGTCATCTGCGGGAAGTAGACCCAGCGATGCTCCGGGTTGTACCGGGTGCGGTGGATTTCACCGACCCGGTCCTTGTACTTCAAATCCATCAGGATCATGTCGTCTTCTGCGAGGGACTGCGCGTCGCAGATGCCCAGCGGTGCTTCCTCGACCGTGCCGCGGATCGAACGCCAGACATTCACATAGACATAGCGTTTCTTCAAAGCCGCCTCGGCTTCGTCATGGGGCAGAAGATCACGCACGCGCTGGGGGCCGGACAGATCGGTATAGTCGTTGTGGACCACGCGGACGGGTTCGCGCAGCTTCTTGCTGGTCCTTGTCGCTTCGTCGGCCACGCGCAGAGTGTGATCGAAGACCAGCACACGGGATGCACCGGTGGCTGCCGCGACGATCTTCTCGACCTCGGGATTGTAGATGCTTTCGATCTGGGTGTTGTCGAGGAAGTCCGTGACACCGGTTTCCTTGCGCAGGAAGGCAAAGCCGTTCTGGTCGAGGGTCAGCCGGTCGGCGACGGGCCGGGCGTTGTAGATCGGGACGGTGCGGTGATCCGGGGTTTCGTCGCGCCGGTTGGATTCACCCATCTCCGCGATATAGGTCACGGGGCGAATCCCGTTATCGACAACATAGTTCACGCTTGCGTTCACAAAGGGCAGGTCTTCGTTGTCATAGGCGGGCATGGCCATGGCCAGAGTCTCCTCACGCGGTTCGGTCTTCATCAGATAGTTCTATCCCGACCGGTGTCGAGGATGAAAGAGCGATCATGCGACCCGGATCAGGCCGCGATGGTGTTTTCGGCCCGGAATCGGTAGAGGTTTGCCCATGGAAGAAACAGATGTCCTGATTGCCGGTGGTGGCCCGGTGGGCCTGCTGCTGGCCCTGGAACTGGCGCGTTTCGGCGTGCGGACCGTGCTGGTCAACGACCGGGCCGAAACTTCGCTGAACCCGAAAGCCAACGCGATCAATGCCCGTTCCATGGAGCATTTTCGCCGTCATGGCATCGGTCCGCGTCTGCGCGCTGCCGCTCTTCCCCCCGATCACCCGACCGATGTCTGCTACGTAACCCGCCTGACAGGGCGAGAGATCGCACGGCTGAAGATGCCGTCCAGCGCGGATGCGGTTGCCGAGGCCCGGGCTGGTCTGGGTCCCTATGACTGTGCCGAGCCGCCCCATCGCTGTAGCCAGATTTACCTCGAGGCGATCTTGCGGGACGCCGCGACGGCGCGGCCGGGTATCGATATCCGGTTCTCGCAACGCCTGGAAACCTTCCGGCGAACCGGTGAGGGTGTGGTTGCCGAAATCCGCAACCTTGAGGACGACACCACCTATCGGGTTTCCGCGAGACATCTGGTGGGCGCGGACGGGGGGCGTAGTACCGTTCGCCGCCAGCTTGATATCCGCTACGAAGGCGAGGGCGGTGTCACGCGGCAGATGATGGGCGGGGCCATGCTCGCAACGCTTTTCGACGTCGCGCCCGGTCAGGTCTGGCTGACGGTAGATGCCGCCTGGCAATACTGGGTCATCGCTCATGACCTGCGTGCGCTGCTGATCTCGGTCGACGGGGCAAACCGGTATGTCATGCTCACGCGCATTCCCGACGGGACCGACCCGGACGATATCGACGACCGGGAGCTCCTCACCCGCGCGGCCGGGACCGAGGTGGAGATCGATATCCTGCTGCGCACGCCCTGGACTGCGGGTCACGCGCTGCAGGCCGAATCCTATGGCGGGGATCATGTCTGGCTGACCGGGGATGCTGTCCACCTGTTCACCCCGACCGGCGGGCTGGGCATGAATACGGGTATCGACGATGCGGTCAATCTGGGCTGGAAGCTGGCTGCCGACGTCCAGGGCTGGGGCGGGCCGGGTCTGCTGGCGAGTTACGAGGAAGACCGGCGACCGGCCGGTGCGCGCAATCTGGCCTTTGCGCGGGGCTTTGCCGAATCCATCGGCACCTTCGATGTCGATCCGGTTATCGAGGAGGACTCCGGGGCCGGTGAGGCCGAACGCGCACGTCTGGGTGCGCATCTGGCCGAGCATGGCCGGCGGGAGTTCATCATTCCCGGGATTGCGCTGGGGGTCCGTTACGCGGGATCACGCCTGATATGCGATGATGGGTCGGACCCGGTTCCCGATGATGCCTATGACTATATCCCCACAGCCCGTCCGGGCCATCGCGCGCCCCATGTCTGGCTCGAAAACGGCGAAGCCCTGTGTGACCGGTTTGCCGACGGTTTCACGCTCCTGCGGACCGATATCGCCGTGGACGTCGCGCCGATCTTGCAGGCGGCCGAAGCGACCGGCGTTCCCGTCACCCTGCTTGATGTTGCCGAAGATGCCGTCCGTGCCCGCTTTGAAGCCGCGCTTGTTCTGATCTTCCCCGACGGCCATGTCGCCTGGCGGGGCGATGCCGCGCCGGACGATGTGCGATCCGTCATGGACCGGGTCCGGGGTGCCTGATTTGGCCGTGGTGTTCAGACAAGGGCGCTCGGTCGCGCCTTGACCGCGTCGTACCAGCGTTGGGCGTTCGTGGCCGTTTCGGGAATAGTGAGTTTCAGCCAGCCTGCGAACTCGACCGATACGAAAGCCATGATGTCGGCAGCGGAGAAATAATCCCCGGCAAAAAACGCCTGTTCGGCAAGGGTCTCATCGAGCAGTTCGAAGAAATGCCCCATGCGTGTCCGGCCGCGTTCACCGAGTTCGGGGATCTGGGCATAGTCGTGGGGCCCGGTCAGGGCGCGATTCTTCATGCCCTTGGCCGTGTTGCGCAGGGCTTCGCCGACGGCGAAAAAACCATCCTGCTCGGCCCGCCAGACCGCGTCGGCCACCTTCGCCTTTTCCGTCGCATTGTGACCGAGGAGGGCGGGATCGGGTTGGGTTTCCTCCAGATAGCGCCAGCAGCCATGGGTTGTCAGGAAACGGGTTCCGTCATCTGCCTCAAGAACCGGGACCGTGCAGAACGGATTGATCGCCCGGAACGCCGCACCCATCTGCTCTTTCTCCCGGAGATTGACCTCGACGGTCTCGATCTGCTCGCCCAGGCCTTTCTCGGCGATGAACATGCGCACGAGGCGCGGGCTGGGGGCGGTGGCGCAGTCATAGAATTTCATGGGGACAAATCCTGATGGTGTTGGGTTGGCCCCTACCATAGTTGGACCGTCCGGCGCTGCAAGGGGCGAGTATGCGGGCTTGAGTTTGTGCGGATGCGGCACGAAAGCGCACAACGTCGAAGCGGAAAAACATATTTACGCACAAATATGTGAACTCTTTCTTTTATACTCATATTATTACGTTGAATATGTTAAATAACACAGAAAATATGTAATATAAACAATTTTCCCATTTTCGTGCGTGTGCGCGGCAAGCCGGTTCTTC
>JAURLR010000033.1 GCA_030831135.1 Alphaproteobacteria bacterium | reverse complement strand
CTCGCGGTCACCGCGCTGCGCGTCGCGATGCGCGAGGTCGTGCGTCGCAACCGTTTTGCCACCGGGCTTTTGTACATTCAGGTTACCCGAGGCGTGGCACCGCGCGACCACAAATTCCCAACCGGCATTCGTCCGTCGATCGTGATGACCGTGCGCCCGATCCCGGAATTTTCCGGCGAGATGCGCGACCACGGCGTCGGCGTGATCACGATCGAGGATATCCGCTGGGCGCGACGGGACATCAAGTCCATATCGCTGCTGCCCAATGTGCTGGGCAAACAGGCTGCCGCTGCCGCGCAGGTTTATGAGGCCTGGATGTACGACGATGACGGTTTCATCACCGAGGGAACCTCATCGAACGCCTGGATCATTACCGCAGAAGGACGGCTCGTCACACGACCGGCCGGACACGATATCCTGCGTGGGATCACCCGGCAGGAGATCCTCGAACTGGCGCGTGAACTGGATATTCCGTTTGAAGAACGGAAATTCACCCGGGAAGAGGCCTATGATGCCCGGGAAGCCTTCTTGAGCAACTCGTCCCACTTCGTGACACCGGTCACCCGGATCGATGATCGTGTGATTGCAAACGGTGAACCCGGCTCCCTGAGTACGGCATTGCACGGCCGTTACGTGGAATTCATGGCCGATTTTCCGAAAATCGCCTAATCCGGCGATTATTGTGAATATTTTCAACCGATTGGGCTGGAAATCCAAGCGTGGCAATACAACGTATATAATCTCGTATCACAAACACGGCGCACATTCACGTGTGCCACCCCAACAGCGCATACAATAACCAACACAAGAACAAAGCTGAGGTAATAAGATGGCTGCAGAACGGTCACAGAATGTGCAGGACGTATTCCTGAACCACATTCGCAAACAAAAGACACCGGTTACGGTTTTTCTCGTCAATGGCGTGAAGCTTCAGGGTGTTGTCACCTGGTTCGATAATTTCTGTGTTCTGTTGCGCCGTGATGCGCACTCACAGCTGGTCTACAAGCACGCGATATCGACGGTGATGCCATCTTTGCCTGTGCAGTTGTTCGAGCCGGAGACGGAATTCGACGACGATACCGACGCCGAGGCGGCAGAGTAACCAATCATCTTGGGTAACAACGAAAACCAATCAGGGCATCGGGTCGGTGACGGCCCGACACGTACGATCGTGCTGCAACCGGTGTTGCGTGATCGCAAGACCGATGCGCGTGGCGAACGTGACCCCGATATCCTGCTCGAGGAATCGGTGGGGCTCGCCCGTGCCATTGCGCTCGATGTGGTAAGCGCGCGCGCCATCACCTTGAACCGGCCGCGCCCGGCAACCCTGTTCGGGCCTGGTGTCGTTGAAGAGGTTCATGAGCGGATCGAAGCGGAAGAGGCGGACCTGGTTGTCGTGGGCGGGCCGCTTTCGCCGGTGCAACAGCGCAATCTGGAACGGGCCTGGTCGTGCAAGGTTATTGATCGAACCGGTCTGATCCTTGAGATATTCGGAGAACGTGCGCGCACTCGCGAGGGGCAGTTGCAAGTCGAACTGGCGGCGCTGACCTATCAGCGCAGCCGACTGGTACGATCATGGACCCATCTGGAACGTCAGCGGGGCGGCTTCGGGTTTGTCGGCGGCCCTGGGGAAAGTCAGATCGAACTCGACCGGCGGATGATCGATGATCGCATTATACGGCTCAAACGTGAGCTTGATCAGGTCCGGCGCACGCGTGGCCTTCACCGGCAGGCACGTGAACGCGTGCCCTATCCGCTGATCGCGCTTGTCGGCTACACCAATGCCGGCAAGTCGACACTGTTCAACCGGCTGACCCGGGCCGATGTCTTTGCCGAAGACATGCTGTTTGCCACGCTGGACCCGACCATGCGGCGCCTGGAACTGCCTTCGGGCCGTATGGCGATCCTGTCGGATACGGTGGGGTTCATTTCCGAACTTCCCCATGACCTTGTGGCTGCCTTTCGCGCAACCCTTGAAGAGGTCGTGGCCGCCGATATCGTCCTGCATATTCGCGACATTGCCGATCCGGACACCGAAGCACAGAGTGCGGATGTCGATGAGATCCTCAAGAACCTGCTGCGGGACCGGGAAAAAAGCGACGATGACGACGAGAAAATGCCCGTGCAGATCGTGGTCCTCAACAAGACCGACCTTTTGCCCAAGGACGAACGCGATGCTCTGGCGGCGCGCGCCGCGCGTGAGCCTGCATTGGTCGTAGCTTCCGCGCTGAACGGCGAAGGCTGTGACGAACTTCTCGCTGTCATTGATGAAGCCTTGGCGCAGGCGGGAACCGTTACGGATGTGGACGTGGCGTTGAGTGACGGCGCCCTGATGGCCTGGCTCTATGAAAAGGGAGAGGTCCTGTCGCGAGAGGATGACGGGATGAACTCACATTTGACGGTTCGCCTGACCCCGCCCGATATGGCCCGTTTGCGCAAGCAGCAGGCCGAAGGCGAGACCGGAGTGTGAGTATCACCTTCGCCGATCCCGAGCGTGTCATTGACCTGATGAAAATCGCCGCAGCGGACATCATCATGCCGCGGTTCCATTCCCTCAAGGATGGCGAGATCGACGAAAAAGACGGTGGTGAACTCGTCACCATCGCCGATATCGAAACCGAGAAATGGCTGACCGCCCGGCTGCCCGATCTGTTGCCCGGAAGTGTCGTTGTCGGAGAGGAAGCCGTTTTTGCAGACAGAGACGTCTTTGACCGTCTCGCAGGCGACGATCCGGTCTGGGTAATTGATCCCATTGATGGCACGTGGAATTTTGCACATGGCCGCCCGGTCTTTGCGATCCTGATCGCGCTGGTCTATCGCGGCGAGGTTGTCTCGGGCTGGATCTATGAGCCGGTGACCGGCACGACGGTGATCGGTGCCCGTGGGGCAGGCGTTACATTTGACGGGAAAACGGTGCGGCTCGGTGCAGATGATCGGACCGACGGCTTTGTGGGAACGGCGGCACGATATCTGTTTGAACGCGCCGAAACACGTACTGACGTCGTGGATCAGGTGTTCCGCCCGAATTGTGCGGGTCATGAGTATGTCCTGATCCTGTCGGGAGAGCGTGCCTTCTCGGCCTACACCAAGCTATTGCCCTGGGATCACGCGGCGGGCAGTTTTCTGGTCCGTGAAGCCGGGGGCTACAGTGCGCTGCTGGACAAGGGACGATACAATCTGGCCCAGCCCAAAGGCGACCTGCTGACAGCAGAGAGCGCTGCGGTTTGGCACAATATCCGTGCTGTCCTCCACGAAGAGGATGGAGCGGAAAATCAGGGGGGAACGCATGTCCGATAAGATCACAGCAGCATTCATAGGGCTGGGCGTCATGGGGTATCCGATGGCGGGATATCTCAAATCCGCAGGGCATCAGGTGACGGTCTTCAACCGCACAGCTGCGAAAGCCGAAAAATGGGCCCAGGAGCATGGGGGTGCGACCAGCCCGACGCCGCGCGAGGCAGCACGCGGCTGCGATATCGTGTTTGTATGTGTGGGCAATGACGATGATGTGCGCAGTGTTGTATTGGGTGAGGATGGTGTGCTTGCCGGCATGGACAAGGGCGCCCTTCTGGTCGACCACACCACAGCGTCTGCCGATCTTGCACGGGAACTAGCCGGCGTGTGTGCTGAGTCCGGGATCGGTTTTCTCGATGCACCCGTCTCGGGCGGGCAGGCAGGCGTGGAGAATGGCACCCTGACGGTCATGGCCGGGGGTGAACAGGATATTTTCGACCGCGCCGCGCCGGTGATCGACGCCTATGCGCAGGCCTGCACGCTGATTGGCCCCGCCGGTTCTGGCCAGCTGGCCAAGATGGTCAACCAGATCTGCATTGCCGGGGTGGTCCAGGGCCTGTCGGAAGCGGTAAATTTCGGCATGAAGGCCGGTCTGGACATGGAGAAGGTGATTGGAACCATCTCCAAGGGCGCCGCCCAGAGCTG
>JAURLR010000332.1 GCA_030831135.1 Alphaproteobacteria bacterium | reverse complement strand
GCGGGCGATGCAGAAATAGGCGCTGCGGTCGGGCATCTCCGAGACCTGCACATGGATGCGCCCGAGCGTCATCAGCGCCGCATAGACGTTCCAGCGCGGGCAGGCGCCGCTGTGGCGGGGAATGCGCAGGCCCGACAGCGAGAAGCGCTTGGAGATGTTGCCGGCGATGTCGACGCGCAGCAGGTGCAGCGGCACGCCTTGATTGCCCGGCCGCTGCAGGGTCGTCAGGCGGTGGCAGGCCTGTTCGAAACTGACCCCGAAACGGTGCTGCAGAAGTTCGACGTCATAGCGGTGGGTCTTGGCCGCCTTGTGAAAGGCGTCATAGGGCATCAGCAGGGCGCCCGCGAAATAGTTGGCAAGCGCGATCCGTGCGAGGGTGCGTGCGTCTTCGCCAGTGAAGTCGCCTTCATCCACCAGCAGGTTGATTTCACGATCCGCGGCCAGCAGGCCGATCTGGTGCGCGGCCTGAAAGTTGCGGCTGTCGGCAGGAAGCATGTTCGAAAGCCCGAGAATGCGGGTGTCGGGATCGAACCGCCGCACGGCGCGCGAATCATCTTCGGGCAAATCCACCACGCGCACGCCGAAGGTGTTCATCAGGAAGGTGACCATGGCGCTGAGCGTGTCCTCACCCGACAGGGCGGAATCATGGTTCACGCGTTCTGCGGCTTCCTCGAGTTCGGGAAAATAATTGGCGCGTGTCTGAAGGAAATCCGAGACCTGTTCACTGGGCAGGCGATCACTGACCGGTACCTCGTCATTGCTACTACCGGATTTGGCACCAACGGTCTCGGCGTCGTCACGCATGTTCCGGTACCGGTCGTAGAGCGCCAGAATCGCCCGCGCGACGGTGGAGTTGGATGTCACGAGGTCCCGCACATCGGTGGTGGTCAGGTCGATATCCCCGAACAGATCATCGCCGAAGGCCTCCATGAGATCGGCGCTCAGCCGCCCCTCGTCGCTCTCGGCGATCTCGCTGAGTTCCAGTTCGAACCGTTCGGCCAGCTTGATCAGCAAGGGGACGGTCAGATTGCGCCGGTTGTGCTCGATCAGGTTCAGGTAGCTCGCCGATATCCCCAGCTCGATGGCCAGTGCCGCCTGGCTCATGCCTTCCTGACGCCGGAGTCTCCGGACACGCCCGCCGAGTTTGGGGGTGTCGGATTTGGGCGCGTCAGTGGTTGCGATTTCGGGACTGGCCATGGCGGAATTCCGGGGTTGACGTTGATTTCGCTTTACAGTGTTTTCAGTTGCAGCGCAGCAAATTTACAAAACATTACATGTTTTCTTCAACAATACCAGTAACCTGTTGCATTGTGCGGCCGCACTGTCAATTCTTCACAAACAGGTTGCACGGCATGGTGTCGTTCAACGCAGCACTTTACGGAGAATTCACATGCCCAACGACATGTCCTCGATGATGCGCCGCGACGGAAGCAACGGCGGAAACGAAAACTGGCCGACCCCGGAATGGGCGCCCGACCGCTGGAAGGGAATCGCCCGCGACTATACCCAGCAGGATGTCGCACGGCTGAGCGGTTCGCTTCAGATCCAGCATACTTTGGCCGAAACCGGTGCCCGGAAGCTCTGGAAGCTTCTCGCCGAAGAAGATTTCGTGCCGACACTGGGGGCCTATACCGGCAATCAGGCCGTTCAGCGTCTGCGCGCCGGGCTCAAGGCCATCTATCTTTCGGGCTGGCAGGTCGCGGCGGACGCCAATTCCTCGGGCCAGATGTATCCCGATCAGAGCCTCTATCCCGTCGACAGCGGGCCGGCGGTGATCAAGCGCATCAATCAGGCATTCCAGCGCGCCGATCAGGTTCAGACCATGGAACGCGCCGATGGGCTGGAGACGACCGATATCGATTTCTTCGCGCCGATCATTGCTGATGCCGAGGCCGGTTTCGGTGGCCCCCTGAATGCCTTTGAACTGATGAAGTCGATGATCGAAGCGGGGGCTGCTGCCGTTCATTTCGAGGACCAGCTGGCCGCGGAAAAGAAGTGCGGCCATCTCGGCGGCAAGGTGCTTGTTCCCACGGGTACCTTCACGCGGACCCTGAATGCCGCGCGCCTCGCGGCTGATGTGATGGGGGTTCCGACCCTGATCATGGCGCGGACCGATGCCAATGCCGCCCAGCTGATCACCAGCGATATCGACGAGCGCGATCATCCGTTCCTCACGGGCGAACGCACGCCGGAAGGCTTCTACCGGATTACCGGTGGTCTGGATTGCGCCATCGCGCGCGGTCTCGCCTATGCCCCTTACGCCGATCTGATCTGGTGTGAGACGGCAACCCCGGACCTCGACGAAGCGCGTCGTTACGCCGAGGCGATCAAGGCCGAGTTCCCGGACCAGATGCTGGCTTACAACTGCTCGCCGTCCTTCAACTGGGCCAAGCATCTCGACAAGGATGATATGCGGCGCTTCCAGAGCGAGATTGCGGCGATGGGCTACAAGTTCCAGTTCGTGACCCTGGCGGGCTTCCACAGCCTGAACCACGCCACCTTCCAGCTGGCCAATGCCTACAAGGAAGAGGGCATGGCGGCATACTCGATCCTGCAGGAAGCCGAGTTCGCCTCCGAGGTCGACGGCTACTCCGCCACACGCCATCAGCGCGAAGTGGGCACGTCCTACTTCGACGCCGTGTCGACAGCCGTGTCATCGGGCGAATCCTCGACCACGGCCATGGCAGGCTCCACCGAAACCGCACAGTTCTAGAATTGCGGGTCAGGAGTTGAGAGTGGGGGCTCGCGCTTCGGCGCGGGCCCTTTCCCTTTTTGGGGGGAACGGTTTTCTCAGCGCTCTGCTGTGCGCACGAGCCACATACCGAACCCGGTCAGGATGCCCAGTCCCAGCAGGCAATAGCCCAGCGGGAGCGTGGTGCTCGTGTCCATATTGCTCAGCCCAAACACAATGATCGAGCCGAGGCCCAGCTGCGTAAAGCCAAGGAAAGAGGCGGCTGATCCGGCAATGCGGGGGTCGACACTGGTCGCCCCGGCAAGCGCATTTGGAAAGATGAACCCGTTGAAGAAGGCGAAAACAACAAACGGAGCAATGATGGTGAGCACGCTAGGGGAATCCACAAAAACCAGTAGCGGCAGTGCGGGCAAGGTGATCCCGATGGTCGCGACCCAGAGCGTGCGATCCAGTCCGAGCCGTCCCACCAGTCGGCTGGACACATAGGCGCCGACCACGAACTGCGTCGCGATGACCATCAGCGAAAGACTGAATCCGAACGGGGAGAGTCCCCGACCCTCGATCAGCAGGGCGGGGCCGACGGCAAGAAATCCGAAGAATCCCGTGGTTCCGAAGGCAAACGCCAAGGTGTATCCGATATAAAGGCGCGAATTGAGCAGGCGTGCATAACGCATGAAGATCGTGGTCCAGCTATCGGGCTGGCCGCCATGCAGTGGGCGCGTCTCGCGAAGCCACAGGTTCGCACCCAGAGCCATTGCCCCGGCCAGGATCGCCAGGAAACCGAAGATCCAGCGCCAGCCGAAATAGGTGTCGATGGCCCCGCCGATGACCGGGCCAACAGCGGGTGCAACCGATTGCAGCATGGCCACAAAGGCCATCATTCGAGCCGCTTCCAGCTCTTTATAGGTGTCCTGAACGACGGCGCGCGGGGTGACGAGGGCCGCGCAGCCGCCTGCGCCCTGAAGCACGCGCGCCAGGATCAAGAGTTCGATACTGTTGGCGAAGGCCGCACCGACGCTGGCCATTCCATAGATCAGCAATCCGCCATAGAGAACGGGTTTGCGGCCAAACCGGTCAGACAGCGGTCCCACGACGATCTGGGAGACAGCGAAGCTCAGCAGGAAGGCAGAGATGATCAGCTGCGTTGTGCCATAGTTGGCGCCAAAGGTGTCGGCGATATCCGGGATCGACTGGGCCGGAATGCCAAGGGAAAGCGGGCTGATGGCAGCGAGCAGCCCGAGAAAGGCAATCGGCGGAAGGCGCGATTGCGACGTGGTGTCGGGCGTGCTCATGTCCGTGCGCTAGTCTTCGAGCCAGTCGGAGAAGTATTTCCCGGCACCCCCGCCCAGCTTGTCGGGGTCTGCCTGAAACAGCTCCAGCAGAACCCCGTCCGGTGCCGGACACATGATGTACTTCCAGGCATCGAAATCACGGATGCCGCTCCGGAACGCAACACCCTTGCTGCGCAGGCGGGCTTCGAGAGCTTCGAGATCATCGGTGCGGATGCCGATGTGGTGGACCGCGCCGTGTCCATCGTCGCGCGGCGCCTGATCGTAGAGATGCAGGCGTCCCGAACCGATTCGCATGAACACATTGCGCGCGCCGCCGAAGTCTCCGTCATAGGCAACTTCGGCACCGAGCATCTCGCACCACCAGCGGATCGTGGCGTCGATATCGGAACAGAACAGGTGGGTGTGGTGGACGTGTTCGGTCATGGGTTACTCTTTTGTCAGGTTCAGCAAAGCTAACATGTTGTACCGGATTGGTCTCCGGTTTCGCGCATTGCAGGGGCGCGGAAGAAGCCCGTGTTTATCCGTGCAATCCGTGAGGGAAGAATGACATTCATCGATCCGAAGATGCGCTACGCGAAGAAGTTTCTCGAAGTGAACGGTCGCCGCATGGCCTATGTGGATGAGGGCGCGGGTGCCCCCATCGTCTTTGTCCATGGCAATGCCACCTCGTCCTATATGTGGCGCAACATCATGCCGCATCTCGAAGGTCTGGGACGGCTGATCGCGCTGGACAATATCGGGCAGGGGGATTCCGACAAGCTGCCCGATAGCGGGCCGGACAGCTACATGATCCCGGAGCACCAGATCTATTTCGACGGCGCGCTCGACGTGCTGGGTGTGCGGGAGAATGTGACCCTGGTGATGCATGACTGGGGTGGATCGCTCGGGCTTTCCTGGGCCAATCGACACCCGGAAGCGCTCAAGGGTTTGGCCCATTGCGAGATCGTTGTCGCTAATCATGCGAGTTATGATTCCTATCGTGATGGCCACGGTGAACGGGTTCGCCGCGCCCAGGGTGCCGAGGGCGAAGCATTGGTGCTCGAAGACAATTTCTTTGTGGAGAACGTCTTTACCGGCGGTGTCCTGCGCAAGATTGATCCCGAGACCATGGCCGAAATCCGGCGCCCCTATGAGGAACCCGGCGAAGCCCGGCGGCCCACGCTATCCTGGGTGCGCCAAATTCCCATCGGCGGGAAACCTGCGGATGTTGCGGAGCTGTCCGAACGTCTTTCGAGCTGGATGACAACCATCGACACGCCGAAACTGTTCATCGAGGCCGATCCGGGTCAGATCATTGTGGACCGTGATCTGGGCATCATTGAAAGCTGGCCCAACCAGTCCCGGATCAAGGTGCGCGGCCTGCATCATCCACAGGAAGATTCGCCCGATGATATCGGACGCGGCCTTGCGGACTGGTACAAGGGTATTTCCTGACCGCTTTCACAAACCGACAAGAGCCTCTGCCATGACCGATATCAGCCCCCGGATGCCCTACGAGAAGAGGTTCGTGGAGGTCAAAGGCTAGAAGATGGCCTATGTCGAACATGGTGTGGGCGATCCGGTCGTATTTCTGCATGGCAATGCCACTTCGTCCTATATGTGGCGCAATATCATGCCGCATATGGAAGGGCAGGGCCGCCTGATCGCGCTCGACAATATCGGTCAGGGAGATTCGGCACGGCTGCCCAATTCCGGCCCGGATAGCTACACGCTGGCAGAACACCAGACATATATCGATGGCGCGCTCGAGGCGCTCGGCGTTGCCGATGCACAGAACGTGACCTTCGTGATGCATGACTGGGGCGGTCCGCTGGGCATGAGCTGGGCGTATCGTCACCCAGACCAGATCAAGGCGCTGGCCTATAGCGAAGTGCTGGTCTGCAGCCACGAGAGTTACAGTGACTATCCCGACGCCGTGGGCAATATGCTCAAGCGGTTGCGCACCGATGAGGGCGAGGAACTCGTGCTGGAGAACAACTTCTTCGTGGAAAATGTCTTTGTGGCTGGCGAGATCGACGCGGAGACCATGAACGAGGTGCGCCGCCCTTATGCCGAACCGGGTGAAAGCCGGCGTGCAACCCTCACATGGCCGCGCCAGATTCCGATCGAGGGTCAACCTGCCGATGTGGCCGAACTGATGGACGTGCTGTCAGGCTGGATGCAGACCAATGATATTCCCAAACTCTTCATTAATGTCGAGCCGGGACAGATCGTCTTCGAGAAGGATTTGCAGATTCTTCGGTCATGGTCGCACAGCACGGAAGTGACCGTGCGCGGCAAGCACCACCCGCAAGAGGATTCACCCCATGAGATCGGCAAGGCCCTGTCAGACTGGTACAGGAAGATCTGACTTTGAAGTGTCATGGCGAGGAGGCAACAGCCGACGAAGCAATCCAGCAGCCGGGGTGCCACTCTGGATTGCTTCGGCCTGACGACCTCGCAATGACTGCAAATGGTATATGTGAACCGCCCAAGGCTCTTGCCGCAGGGTGCACCGGATTGTAAGCGAAAACGCACAGGAACACGCCAGAGGGGAACGCATTATGGATTACGAAAAAGTCTGGGACGAGGTCGAGTTCTACTCAAACGACCATAAGACAGCCGCCTATCTCTACCGTCCGAAAGACTGGAAGCCCGGTGATCCGCCGCGTCCCGGAATTTCGGTGCTGCATGGCTATACCGGGATGAAGGATGTCTACGGCATGGATGTCCCCCAGTGGCTTTGGGAGAACGGCTATTTCGTGATTTCCCACGACTATCCGGGTTTTGGTGTGAGCGAAGGCGAACGCGGACGTCACCGCCCCCTCGAACAGGCCCAGAGCGTGTATGACGCGGTCACTTATCTGCAGACCGTTGATGGCGTTGATCCCGAGCGGATTGGCTATTACGGCTCCAGCTATGGCGGGGCACATGCGATCTGGTGCGCGGCGTTTGACGAGCGGGTGAAGGTCGTCGTCTCGGCGGTGATGGTTGCCGATGGTGAACGCTGGATGCGTTCGGTCCGTCGACCCCATGAATGGCAGGAGTTCAAGGAGAAGGTCGAGGAGGCCGAACGCAAGCGCGTGCTGACGGGCGAGAAGACGCATATCCCGCTGCCGGAAATCATGCTGACCGATCCGCACACCCAGATGGTGATCGACCAGTTCCACGCCAAGAGCGGGCGCTACAACCCGGAATACGACCTGGAAAGCGCCATGGCCAATATGCGCTACAAGCCGGAATGGGTGGCCCACCGGATTTCGCCGCGACCGGTTCTGATGGTCTATGCCGAGAACGACAATCTGGTGCCGCCCGAGGAACAACTGAGCTGCTACGAGGCGCTGGGCGAGCCCAAGAAGCTCGTCAAACTGGCGGGTATTCAGCACTACGAGTCCTACCAGTTCTGCAACGCTGAAGCCCATGCGATGCAGAAGTCCGCGGCGCTGGAATGGTATGCAAAGTATCTTTAGGTATGCCTGTCCAAGCATCCTTCGGGACGGGCCTTCAGCCCTTCTCAGGATGAGGCTTGAAAACAGAACGCCAACCTCATCCTGAGGAGACGCGAAGCTTCGTCTCGAAGGATGTTGAGGAATGTACGACGATGAAAAATCTTTGGTCCGATAAGGACGCGCGGGCCTTTGTGCGCAGATACGCGCGTGATGGCGTCAACCGTGACGTTGCATTGCGCGTCTACACGACACGGCTTCTGGGCAATGATCCCCGTCTTGTCCTGCATGGCGGCGGCAATACCTCGGTCAAGACCACCGCGACCGATCTGATGGGCCGCGAACTCGAGGTGCTTTGCGTCAAGGGTAGCGGCTGGGACATGGGTAATATCGAGCCGGCGGGGCTTCCCGCTGTTCAGCTTGCTCCCCTGCGGGAGCTTGAGGCACTCGACCGTCTGAGCGACGAGGACATGGTGAACGCCCAGCGGCGAAATCTGCTGGATTCCAACGCACCGAACCCGTCGGTCGAGACCTTGCTGCACGCCTTCCTGCCGCACAAGTTTGTCGACCACACCCATTCGACATCCGTGCTCGCCCTGACCGATCAGCCCGATGGCGCGAAAATTTGTCAGGAGGTCTATGGGGACCGGGTGGCATTGGTGCCCTACATCATGCCGGGCTTCGCGCTCGCCAGATCCTGTGCGGAAATTTATCGCAAACATCCCGATGTTGAAGGGCTGATTCTGCTCAAGCACGGGATATTCAGCTTTGGCGACACGGCCGAGGAGGCCTATGGCCGGATGATCGATCTGGTCAGCCGTGCCGAAAAGCGGTTGCGCCAGGGCCGCAAGAACCCCGTCTTTGCCCTGACGAAGAAAGCCCCGGCACGTCCGGCCCGGGTCGCCGAGATCGCGCCGCGCCTGCGGGGCATGCTGTCCATGGGCGCGCGGGACAAGCCGACCCGGTTTGTGATGACCTTCCGGACCAGTCCGGAAATCCGGCGTTTCGTGGATGGTGCCGAGCTGGAACGGTATAGCGGGCAGGGGCCTGTCACGCCCGATCACGCCATCCGGATCAAACCCCGGCCCGTGGTGCTGCCGCGCCCGTCGGCCGATGATCTGGAAACATTCTTCAAATCCGCGCAAGCCGCAATCGACAAATATCAGAGCGATTACCGCGCCTATTTTTCGCGAAACAACACGGACTCTGCGAGCCTCAAGACACCCCTCGACCCGGTGCCGCGCGTGCTGCTCGTGCCGGGTCTGGGTTTCTTTGCCGTCGGCAATTCTGCCAAGGCCGCCGATATTGCCGCGGATGTCTACAAGAACAACGTTGAGGTGATTACCGATGCGGAGGCGATTGGCCGCTTCCGGTCGATCACGGATGCCGAGCAGTTCGAAATCGAATACTGGTCGCTTGAGCAGGCCAAACTGGGCAATGCCAGAGAACCCGCGTTGGCCCGTCAGATTGTTGCGATCACAGGCGCGGGTGGTGCGATCGGTCAGGCGACGGCACGCGCGTTTCGTGCGGCGGGCGCAGAAGTTGCGCTGCTGGATATCGATCCGCGTTCGATCACCGCGCTCGCTGATGAACTGGGCGGGCTGGCCGTTCCCAGCGATGTCACCGACGACAGATCCATAGCCGGTGCGTTTGATGCCATATCCGCCCGTTTCGGGGGCGTGGACATACTGGTCTCCAATGCCGGTGCGGCCTGGCAGGGCAAAATCGGTGAGGTGGACGACAAGACCCTGCGGGACAGTTTCGAACTGAACTTCTTTGCCCATCAGCGGGTGGCCAAGGCTGCTGTGGGGATCATGCGCGCGCAGGAAACCGGCGGGGCGTTGCTGTTCAACACCTCCAAGCAGGCCATCAATCCGGGCAAGGATTTTGGACCTTATGGTTTGCCCAAGGCCGCGACGCTTTTCCTGTCACGGCAATACGCGCTCGATCATGGCGCGGACGGTATCCGGTCGAACGCTGTCAATGCCGACCGCATCCGGAGCGGCCTGCTGACCGACGAGATGGTCAAGGCGCGCTCCACTGCCCGTGGAGTGAGCGAGCGGGACTACATGGCGGGCAATCTGCTTGGTCGGGAGGTGCTGGCCGAGGACGTCGCGCGCGCCTTTGTCGATCTGGCGATTGCCGAGAAAACGACAGCGGCGGTCCTGACAGTGGATGGCGGGAACATCGAAGCTGCGCTGCGCTGACCTTTCGGCGCCTGGCTCAGGTGATGGCCTTGCGCAGCTTGGTCTGCATGGTTTCATCACCGGGTTCGGCAAACAGGGCTTCGAGAATGGCAATATCGCGTTCGGTTCGAAAGGCGGTCTGATCCGACAGGGTCAGCCGCGCGGCGTCGCGCTGTCGCACGGCCGCAGCGAGAAAGCGTGATTTCGACGCATCGGACCGGGTGTCCCAGATGACCGAACCCATCGGAAACAGCGTGGCCGAGCCGGCCTGGGTCATATCGGCTTCTGTCGGTCCGAGCGCCTGAATGACCGCGCTGTCGGGCGGCAGGAGCGCGAGCAGACGATCATACTCCGAGACGCTCTGGACGTGACGGATCTCCAGCCGTGACTCCGCTGTTGCGTCCTTCAATCGGTGGCGCGCGATATTCAGGCCAAGGGCGTTGTTGCTTGCCAGGGTGACCTTCGCGGGCAGCGCGTGACACATATTCGATGCGAGCGCGGCCGCAAGCGCGCGCGCGTCCGGTCCGGCACCCAGGATCAGGACTTCGGTGGTTTCTGCCGGCAGTATGCGGTTTGCCGCGCGTGTACATGCCGTCAGGCGGGGTGCAGCCGCATGCAGAGCACCCGGGACACGCCGGATGATGCCGATCTCACCGAGCAGATGGCACGCGGCTTCGATCTCGTCATATGTTCCCGGCGCGTCATCAAAGAAAGCCTGTGCGGGACCAATCACCAATGCGCCGCGCGCGTTGTAGGCATCCTGCAGGAATTCCAGAATCTCGGCACGGTCGCGCTCCCCCAGACTGGGCCCGACTGTGAGATTTTCGATGGCACACGGACCCGCAGCCAGCGCCGCGATGCCCGTTTCGAGAAGATCCCGGGCGCCGGAATCAATCGCAGTCTCGGTGATGAGGTACACCGTCGGGCTTTCAGGGGATGGTGGCAACGTAACCACGGGGGCGGTTCTCTCTTGAGCGGACTATAGTGTGCGTGAGCTTAGCACTCTTGGTGCCTCGAATTGGCAATATCTGTACCGGCGGACAGTCTTCCTGATATCTCCAGTCACTATTCGAAAAGAGTATAGGTGTTGTCGGATCTGGTTCATGATGGCGTTGTTATGGAATCCCGGCAAATCAGATATTTTTGCGAGGTTGCTGAAGCGGGAAGTTTTACCGCAGCAGCCTCCCGCCTTCGTGTGGCGCAACCTGCGTTGAGCCGTCAGATCGCCGCTCTTGAGCGTGAACTGGGCACACAGGTCTTCATCCGAGGGGCTGGCGGCGTCACCTTGACGCCCTCCGGGGAAATCCTGCTGCGCCATGCGGATGCCATTCGGTTACATGCCGCGCGCGCCCGCGAGGAAATATCGACTTCGGTCGGCCATGTCGCGGGCTGGGTGTCCCTTGGTACCGCGCCTGCCATCGGGCACCGGTTGTTCGGCGTTGTGGCGGACCGGATCAACCAGCGATTCCCGCAGATGCGGATGAGTTTCATAGAAGGCGTCGGCGCGAGCCTTCTATCTGGCCTTGAGGATGGGACTCTCGACACGTCTCGGTGGGATGAGTTCATGCTTTCGATGTATCGCACGGGCGTGATCACTAAGGCCGACATGGATTTCGCGCACAGGATGATGCCGCACCATCAGCAGGCAATCGAGATGAGCGACATCATCCTCGGAAAGCAGGGCATCGACCCCCGCGTGGTCGATCTTGCCGAG
>JAURLR010000331.1 GCA_030831135.1 Alphaproteobacteria bacterium | reverse complement strand
CCTGCTCGGCGATCAGGGTCTTGAGGGTCGCGTGGGCGTTGCGGTCCTCGAAGTGGATGGCCATGCCTTCGGGCGCGATACGGCGGGCGTGGCCGCGCAGCGTCATGCCGTTGTCGAAATGCAGTTCGACTTCGCTGCCAGGGCGGAAATCATGGCTGACATGGCCGAGCGGCATCTGGAAATCGATGTAAACGCCGGTCTCCGAGACGTTTCGCGTCAGGCCGCCGTGGGCATCGTTTCCCGCCTTCACGAACGCCAGCCTCACGAGGTCAACCCTGCGAGAGCCGCGCCTTTCGGTCTCCATACGGTCCCTCCATATGGCCTTCGAGATCACACTCTCCGGCCATCAAAGGGTAGGCGCTCGGCGGCAAGCCGTCGCACGAAAGTTTTTTAGGCGGTGCGATAACGAAATTTAATGAAGCACGGCCCCCGCGAATGCCTGTCGCAGGGGCCTGGCGACATCTAGAAGATCATTTTCATTCCCACGGTGAGGTAAAATGCATCGTCGTCCTTGCCTTCCGCCCGTGCCAGGTCTCGGGTCTTGCCGAACACACGTTCATAGTGGACGCCAACATAGGGCGAGACCAAGCGGTCGATCAGGTCGTAGCCGAGGCGGAGGCCGATTTCCGCCTTCGGTCCCCAAGCGCCGATATCGATAGCAGTGTCGTCCTTGAACGGCAGGTCGAACTCGAGGCTCGGCGTCAGGATCAATCGGTTGGTGATGAGGGCCTCGTATTCGACTTCCAGCCGGAACGATGGGTGGTCGGAGACGAAGAAATCGGCGTCGACCTCGAACCATTGCGGCGCAAGGCCATGCAGACCGATCAGCCCGTGAACCCGGTCAGGCCCTTCCGGTGTATCGATACGAACGCCTCCGACCGCGTCGAAGAACGTCGAGATCGGAACCTGGGCGCGGAAGTGATTCTCGAACCGTTCTAGGACACTACCTTTGCGTTTGAACTCTCCCTCGCTGCGATAGACGAGTTTGAGTTCGTCCGTACCGACATGCGCGTTCACGTCCCAAGCCAGTAGGTTGCTGTCCCCGCCCCGGCGGTATTCGAGTTGCTCGGCCTTTACGCCCCACAACAGTTGTTCGGCCGCGGCGGGCCCGGCTGTGAGCAGCATTGCCGCCAGTGCGACGCCAGCGAAAATTCTCCCAGTCATCGCTCAACCTCCCTTGGCGCCGGACACGGCCGCCTGTTTTTTCGGAGGGCCGCCTTCGACGATGACCTTGCGGAACATGCCGCTGTCGGCGTGGTAGGCGAGATGGCAGTGGAACGCCCATTCACCGGGTGCGTCGACTTCCGTTTCCATGTAGACGGTGGTGCCGGGTGCGACGCTGACCACGTGTTTGATTGGGTCCCACTTGCCCTTTCCGGTGTCCAAAATTGACCACATGCCGTGCAGGTGCATCGGATGGGTCATCATGGTTTCGTTGACGAACTTGAAGCGTACGCGCTCACCGTACTTTAGGCGGATCGGTTCGGCCTGCGAGTACTTGATGCCGTTGATCGACCAGATGTAGCGCTCCATGTTGCCGGTGAGGCGGAGTTCGATCTCGCGCGTCGCCTTGCGGTGCTCATATAGCGGCCGCATGGCGCGGAGGTCGGAATAGGAGAGGAACTTGACGCCCTCCGCCGCCGTCGGCACGAGCCCGCTGCCGGCCGCGTAGAATGCGTCTCTCGGTTTCGCGCCGCCGTGCGCTGAATGGTCCGTATGCGCCGCACCCTGCATGGTCGTACCGTCCGGCATCTTGTGGGTGGCCGGGCTGGAGCTTGCACTGTGATTCATACCGGCATGGTCGCCGTGCGCCATGCCCATGTCGGCCATGGTCAGCAGCGGCGGCTTGCGCATCGCCGGCACATCGGCAGCCATGCCTGCGCGGGGCGCCAGGGTTGCCCGCACAGACGCTGTTCTCGCCACGGACTCGGCGAAGATGGCGTAGGCCTTATCCTCGGTCGGCCGAACGATCACGTCGTAGGTCTCGGCGACGGCAATGCGGAACTCGTCCACCGGCACCGGTTGCACGTTGTTGCCGTCGGCCTGGACGACAGTCATCTTCAAACCTGGAATGCGGATATCGAAGTAGGTCATCGCCGACGAATTGATGAAGCGCAGCCGGATGCGCTCGCCCGGGGTGAAAATGCCGGCCCAATTTTGCTGCGTCGACTTGCCGTTGATCAGCGGGGTGAACCCCTGCAGATCCTCGACGTCATTCGGCATCATGCGCATGTCGCCCCAATCCAGACGATCCGCGAGTGCCGCCTGGAACCCCATCTTCTCGGCGTCGGCGACGAAGTCGGCGATGGTGCGCTGCTGGCGGTTGTAGTAGTCGGGCATCATCTTCAAATTGCGCATGATCCGGTGCCCGCGGTGGGGATGCGAGTCGGTCAGCACGATCACGTGTTCGCGCTGGAAATTGAACGGCTCACGCTGTTTCGGCTCGATGACGATGGCGCCATAGGCACCGTCCGGTTCCTGGAACGGCGAATGGCTGTGGAACCAATAGGTGCCGCTTTGGACGATGGGAAAGCGGTAGGTAAAGGTTTCACCGGGCTTGATTCCGGCGTAGCTGATCCCGGGTACGCCGTCCTGTTGGAACGGCAGGATCAGGCCGTGCCAATGAATCGAGGTCAGTTCGGACAGGTTGTTGGTGACGTTGATCACCACGTCCTCGCCTTCCTTGAACCGGAGCACGGGTCCGGGCGATGCGCCGTTGAATCCGACGCCGTCGCGGGTGAAGGTGCCGGTGTCGATCCGGACCGGGTCCACGGTCAAGTTGTACTCGCCTGCATTGGCACCTGACGCGAGAGCCATCGCGGCAAGACCGAAGCAGGCCATGAATCGGAATTTCATAGCTATCGTCCTTTCTTGAGCGCGCGCTTAATGCACAAGCTTGATTTTGCCGACCATGCCGGCGTCGTAGTGACCCGGCACGTTGCAGGCGAATTCGAGATTAGCGTGATTTGGGAAGTGCCAGATCATCTCGGCCGACTTGCCCGGTTCCAGCAGCTTGCTGTTCGGTTCGTCGTGCATGCCGTGTCCCATGGTCGCCTGCATCTTTTTGGCGGCGTCCCAGTTAATGCGGTCGGGCTCGAGCACGCCGTGCTCGACCATCATGTTCATTTCCGGCCGGTGCGCGGCATGCATGGCGCCAGTGGCGATACTGAATTCATGCACCAGACTGCCAGCATTTTTGATGACGAATTTGACTGTCTCGCCTTCCTTGATGGAGAGCGATTCCGGTTCGTAGTAGTTGTCGTGCATGGTGATGGTGACGGTCCGCGTGGTTTTCGCGGCGTTACCGGGCGATCCGATTGCGCCGGCATGTCCCTTGCCGTGCATGGCATCGGCCTTGGCGGGCGTGGAAGCGAGCGCAAGCCCGAACGCAAGTGCGAGCGCGGTCATTTTGAAGTGCATCATTTGATCCTCGATGAATCCTGTTCGTTGCAACAAAGGCGGCGTGACTGCTGGCGCAGGCACGGCAAGCCATTGAACGTTCAGAGAGGATCAGACGCGGGGCGGTGGGATATGCGGTTCCGGCAGCAAGCCTGCGGAGGTTTCCGTTGTGGGGGTGTCATGGACGGCCCAAGTCCATTCGACCTTCGACAGCGTCATTGTGTTGCCGACGACGCCGTCTACAGCGCAGAGGAAGTGAAAACCCGAACAACACGGTGGAATTTTCGGCTTTTCACACTCGGATCCGCAAGCGGCATGCTCGCCATGCTCGTGCGCACCGTGACTGCCTGCATCCGCGGGCAAACCGTGATGGCCGGCGGAAACCGGATGCGCCAGCGCCAGGGCCAAGACGATCAAAAGTGCCGGAATACTGCGGATCATGGCGGTACGATGACCGCAAATCCGCAGCCTGTCAATTTAAGGCATCTCATTATGACGTCTTGGGGAAAATGGGGTGGCTGAGGGGACTTGAACCCCCGGCCTCCTGGACCACAACCAGGCGCTCTAACCAACTGAGCTACAGCCACCACCAGATGCGCGATTGTGTAGTCGGCGCGCGATCCGCCGTCAAGATAAGAGCGCCAAACTTCCCTAAACCATCGGATCGTCGAAGAAGAACGGTCGATCATCCTTCTTGACCCGCTCCGCATCAGTCGTTTTCCGGTCTCGAGCTGCCTGTTGATCGACTACAGCATCGTTCGATTTCCCGTCAGCGGGCTTGGCTGGGACGGCCGGTGTCGCCTGTGTCTTCGGTGGCGCCGAAGTTGTCCGCGGCGCCGAAATATTGGGAGATGCGATATCGGGCACCGACAGTTTAAAGACCGTCGGTGCGTCAAAGTCCACGGCCTCGTCATCTTCACGACCAGGCCTGGCTTCCCAATCTTCTGGACCTGACGAGAACGAATCCCTGCCACCACGTCGCCGACGCCCGAATGGCAGGATCACAGGATCACTTTGGTCATCACCTTTTTCCGATAGTGCGTCATGGTCATCTTCCTTGTCTGACCCGGCATCCGTGCGATCAAATTCACCGACGGGACCACCGCGTAATTCTGCAATCGCGGCGCGATACTTCGCATCGTCATCGACAAGATCGGGAACCCGATCCGCCGATGCGCGCGCATCGGGCTGATCGGATGCTGTATCGAAGGCCTGAGCTTCGTCGCGGAGCGATCCGGCCTCCTGCGATTGGGGTGCCACTTCAGGATCGACACCATATCCCGACGCTTCGAACTCGGACCTGTCGTCGACGCTATCGCCCTCATCCTGCGCAAATTCGTCGTCCTGAAAGTCATTCTCGGCGACATCGTCTTCCGCGAACGCAGCGTCCTCGTCATCCAGATCCGTTTCGTCCCAATACGCAGGAGAGGGCAATGCAAGCATCGGCACACCGCTCGTCCCTCTTTGGGAAAACTGCGCCAGACGCTCGAGACTATGCTCAAGCACACTGGCACCGCGCAGATAGGAAAGAAGAATGTAGGGGTCGAGCGATCCCTCGACATAGAAGGGTGACAGCGGCAAAGCTCCCAGGCCGGCCTGCGAGACAAGCGCATCACAAATATCGTGCGGACCGTCGTAAAGCGCCTTCGCGCGCACGGGCACATACCAGCCCCCCGGTCCTCCAAGCCCCAGAACGCCGATGTCATCGAGGCCATCGAGAAGCAGCGCACGCCCGGATGCCACCAGACCGTTGAGCGTGGCGGCATCATCAATCGCCAGACCATCGCCAAATCGCCGCGCCAGAACACTTTGCGCAATTACACTGGCACCAAGGCCGAAGGCCGATACCGCAGACCGGATCGGAGCCATCAATTCTGCGGAACCCATCAGGCTGGCAGCGGAGGCTGCCTGTGCAAGAACGGAAGCAGCGGGCATATCCACGCGGATACAGCGCGCACCCAGCGCCCCTTGGAAATCGGCGACATCTGGCGCCTCGCCTTCGACCACACTTTGGCGCGCAGACTCATCGAGCAGGACCAGACAGCCGAACTGCTCCACGACACCGACAATCGCTTCGCGCGCTTCGACCGGCAGATACTGTCCGGAATATGGATTGGGATCGGCGAGGATGATCAGGTCTGTTTGTGACCCCACGCGTTGGGCAAATGCCTCGGGATCGAATTCCCATTCGGTCGGGCGCATCGAGATTGCCCGCGCCACACCACCGACACGGCGAACCACGTCAACAATCTGGGGCGGTGCGGGTTCAAGGACCGTCACATGACTGCCCGGCGAGACCAGGCCCAAGACTGCGGCCGCACAGGCTGCCAGCGGATCGGCGACAACAGCCATGCCGTTCGCGTGATCGGAGCGGAGCCCACGTGTCTCGGTATCATAAGTCGCCCAATTGGCACGTAGGGCTGCAAGCCCGCCTTCCGGCACCACCGATACCGAACTGTCGAGCACCGCCTCTGCCAGGTGCTGCAGCAGATTTGTCGGCGCACGCATCGTGCCGCGCAGGGTCGCAAGGTCAACGACGCCATCCCGCGTCGCCATGCGGAGCCATTCATCCAGTTCGGCCTGCCGACGGCTGGCCGGTCTTGTGTGTCCCAAGGACATTCGTCCCCCGATCCGGGTCACTACCATTGCGTGACCGGACATTGGAAATACGTCAAAGGCTTTGCTCTGTAAATCCGCAAACGCCTATAGTGCGGGCCGTTTGCGGGGGAACCAGAGAGCACAACATGACCAAAGCAAATTTGCAGACCGCCCAGAACCTGACACGCCTGGGAACAGAATCCGCCTTCGAAGTCCTGGCACGTGCCGAAGCACTCAAGGCGCAGGGCCACGACGTCATCAATCTCGGCATCGGGCAGCCTGATTTCAAGACACCCGGCCATATCGTCGAAGCTGCGGTGAAAGCCCTGCATGACGGGCATCACGGCTACACCCCTGCACCGGGCATCAACGCCCTGCGCGAAGCTGTTGCCGCTGACATCGAACGCCTGCGCGGTGTGCGCGTTGATCCCGGAAACGTTGTCTGCGTGCCCGGCGGCAAGGTGACCATGTTCTTTGCGATCATGATGTTCGGTGAAGCGGGTGCAGAAATCATGTACCCCAACCCCGGTTTCCCGATTTATGAATCGGTCATCAAGTATTCGGGCGCAAAGCCGGTTCCGATCCCGCTGGTCGAGGAGAAGGACTTCTCCTTCGATGCCGATGAAGTCCTGTCCCTGATCACGCCCGCAACCCGGCTGATAATCATCAACACACCGGCCAATCCGACGGGCGGGACCGTTCCGCGGGCAGAAATGGACAAGCTTGCGGCCGGTCTGGACGCCCACCCCCATGTCGCGATCCTGTCCGACGAAATCTACGGGCAGATGACCTATGACGGGCTCGAGCATGTCAGCCTGCTGGAATACGAACACCTGCGCGACCGACTGATCCTGCTCGACGGATGGTCCAAGACCTATGCCATGACCGGCTGGCGGTTGGGCTATGCCCTGTGGCCGGAAAGCCTGGTGGATATGGCCACGCGGCTGGCCATCAACTGCCATTCCTGCGTGAACGCCGCCACCCAGTTTGCCGGCATCGCCGCCCTTGAGGGTCCTCAGGATTCCGTCCACGAAATGGTGCACGCCTTCGACGAACGTCGAAAGGTGATCGTAGAGGAGCTGAACGGGATCAAGGGCTTTACTTGTGTGACCCCCAAGGGAGCGTTCTATGCCTTCCCCAATATTTCCGGGACGGGACAAACGGCACGGCAGGTTCAGGACAAGCTTCTCACCGAAGCTCATGTCGCAACGGTTGCGGGCACAAGCTTTGGCCATCTCGGCGAGAACTATGTCCGGTTTTCCTATGCAAACTCGGTGGAAAACATTCGCACTGCCCTTCAACGTGTGCGCGAAATATACAGCTGAACGCACAATTTAAGGGCAGTATGATTACTTTTTAGTCATTTGGATTTTCATATGCAGAACGCGCAATTTGGATAAAGCTTTAGTTTCAGGGCCTTGGTGGAGATTTCTATGTGGCACAGGCTGTGCTATTCCCAATATACCGGCGGGTACATTCGCAACCCGCTGCCAGAGCCATGCGGTGGAGGCAAACAGGAATCGAATGAAGAAGATTGAAGCCATTATCAAACCGTTCAAGCTCGACGAAGTAAAGGAAGCGCTGCACGAGGTCGGCCTCAAGGGCATTACTGTTGTCGAAGCCAAGGGCTTTGGACGTCAGAAAGGCCACACCGAACTCTATCGCGGCGCGGAATACGTCGTCGACTTTCTGCCCAAGGTGAAGATCGAGATTGTTCTTGAAGACAATCAGGTCGAACGGGCGATCGAAGCCATTCAGGAAGCGGCCCGCACGGGACGCATCGGGGACGGCAAGATCTTTGTCTCGACCATTGACGAGGCAATCCGAATTCGCACCGGTGAACGTGGTCCAGAGGCCGTCTGAGCACGTCCGGGCCGCGTCGAGTAACACTGACCAAGAATTTTAATTTTTTTGAAAACAGGGAGCCTAACTATGTCGGACACCAAAACCGTCCTGGACATGATCAAAGAGAACGATGTCGAGTTTGTGGATTTTCGCTTCACCGACCCGCGCGGCAAGTGGCAGCACACCGCGCAGCACGTCTCCACGATTAATGAAGACCTGCTGACCGAAGGCATCATGTTCGACGGTTCGTCGATTGCCGGCTGGAAGGCCATCAATGAGTCGGACATGATCCTGATGCCGGACCTGTCGTCCGCGGTCATGGATCCGTTTACGGCGCAGCCCCAGCTGATTCTTTTCTGCGACATCCTCGAGCCTGCAACGGGCGAAGCCTATTCCCGCGATCCGCGCGGCACGGCAAAGCTCGCGCTGGCTTATCTGGAATCGAGCGGCGTTGGTGATGCGGCCTTCTTCGGCCCCGAAGCCGAATTCTTCGTCTTTGATGACGTGCGTTTCGAAACCTCCATGAACCGCAGCTTCTACGAAGTCGACAGCATCGAAGGGCCCTACAATTCCGGCTCCGACTACCCCGAAGGCAATATGGGTCACCGACCCGGCGTCAAGGGCGGTTACTTCCCGGTCAGCCCGGTCGACTCCATGACCGATATTCGTGCCGAGATGGTCACCACCGCTCTGGCCATGGGCATCGCGATGGAAAAGCATCATCACGAAGTTGCACCCAGCCAGCACGAGCTCGGTCAGAAGTTCGACACGCTGCTGAATGCCGCAGACCAGATGCAGATCTACAAATACGTGGTCCACAATGTTGCAGCCCAGTACGGCAAGACGGCGACCTTCATGCCGAAGCCGATCGCCGGCGACAACGGCTCGGGGATGCATGTGCATCAGTCGATCTGGAAAGACGGCAAGTCGGCCTTTGCCGGATCGGGCTATGCCGATCTGTCAGACACCTGCCTCTACTACATCGGCGGCATCATCAAGCACGCACGTGCGCTGAACGCCTTCACCAACCCGTCGACCAACAGCTACAAGCGTCTGGTCCCGGGCTTTGAGGCACCGGTTCTGCTCGCCTACTCCGCGCGCAACCGTTCGGCATCCTGTCGTATCCCCTATGCAACGAGCCCGAACGCCAAGCGCGTTGAAGTTCGTTTCCCGGATCCGACAGCCAATCCGTATCTGGCCTTCTCGGCCATGCTGATGGCCGGGCTTGACGGCATCGAGAACAAGATCCACCCGGGCGACCCGATGGACAAGGATCTCTATGACCTGCCGCCCGAAGAGCTTGAAGGCGTCCCGACGGTCTGCAGTTCACTCGGTCAGGCCCTCGAGGCCCTGAACGCCGATCGCGACTTCCTCAAGAAGGGCGATGTGTTCACCGATGACCAGATCGACGGCTACATCGCATTGAAGCAGGAAGAACTGACCCGCTTCATGCAGTCGCCGCATCCCGTCGAGTACGAGATGTACTACTCGGTCTGATCGACCCCATCGAAAAAGCAGAAGCCCCGCCGGGAAACCGGCGGGGCTTTTTCTTTGTGGCAGTCCCGGGCATCCTTCAGGACGCTCGCGATGCTCGCTCCTCAGGATGAAGTTCATCGATGGTCGCCACCCTCATTTCGAAAGACCGGTCGGGAAACGAACTTTTGCAGTCGGTTGATGAAACCCCGTCATTGCGAGCGCAGCGAAGCAATCCAGTGTTGGTGCCGCGTGCCCGGTTCGCCTGGATCGCTTCGTCGCCTGCGGCTCCTCGCAATGACGGCCAAGGAAAACACCAGGCTCCGCAAACGCGGATAGGGCCTCTGAAGAGCATGGAGCGCCGTCTCGAAGGAGGTGCAGGCGCGCAACCTCACGACCACTTGGTTTTTGGCTTCTCCTCGGCCACACCGTCGACAAACACCGCATCGACCTTCTCATTGTAGAAGCAGAGGTAGTCCTTGATGCGGGCGCTCTCATGCACCGGGTCGGAATAGAACCAGACGATATCCTCGAAGGTTTTTGCGCCGACCCGCACATGGTGATAGCGCGCTGTCCCTTTGTAGGGGCAATTTGTCCGGGTCTGCGAGGGCAGGAGTTCGGCCATAACGTCGTCACGCGGAATGTAGTACCGCGTCGGTAAACCCGTCTCGAACAGGAAGCGCGCGCGGGTCGTCTCCGCAACGGTGATCCCGCCCAGTTCAATTCGTACGGGGCGGGAACTGTCGAGGATGTCCAGGCGCACACGCGGACTGCGGGCATGGACAAAGACCTCCTCGTCTTCCTCGAACCACGCATCCATCCTGTTCCAGTAGAACGCCAGATAGTCCTTGATGCCGGCACATTCATCGAAGGGCAGCGCATAACTCCACACCGCATTCTCTGCAGTCTTGCCGCCAGCAGAAACCGTGAAGTAGCCCGCATCGCCCTTGAAGGGACAATGGGTCGAATGATCCGTGGGCGTCAGAAGCTCCATCGCTGCATCCTTTTGCGGCACGTAATAGACCGGCACATGGCCGCGCTCAAAAAGGATCAGGGCATCGGTGGTGTCCACGATCGTTTCGCCCCCGAACATCACCCGGATACGCTTCGGGCTGGGCTCGAATTCCACGAAATGTTCGGGCCGTTCGGCATAGCCCGGCGCGGGTCCCGCAGCGCTCGTCATCGCGCGCCTCCCGTCCAGGGCATCGTCTTGCCCGAGGCAAGGTCCACGACCAGTTCCGGGCCACCATATTCATGGACACTGTCATGGCTGCGCACGCGCACCGCGGTTGTCCCCGCAGGCACCGCAACCCCGCCGAGCGAGCGTGTAAACGGCTGCTCATTCACATGCGGATGAAACAGCGTGCGGGTTGCCAGAACGTCCCCGTCCATCGTCAACACCTGCCAGCGATCTGCATAGTGATCCCAGCCGGTGTCGGCGTGACGCAAGGTGACGGAAAAGCTGTAGGTCCCCGCGCTCTCCGCGCGCACTTCAACCGCCGTGACTTCGGATTCACCGGCAAATACGGATGTGGTGGTCGCAACTGCCACCAGGCTGGCCAGCACCAGTTTTGCAAGCTGTCTCATACGTCCATGGACTCCTTTGGAAGCGGCCGGGAACGACCATCCGGTCCTATTGCCACATAGGTGAAGACACCCTCGGTCACTTTTTCGCGTTCGAAACTGTCGCGCCGGATCGCCCAGACCTCGATCCGGAACGTCATGGAGGTATTTCCAACCCGTTCGAGATGGGCATAGCAACACACCACATCACCCACATTCACGGGCTTGTTGAACACCATCGATTCAACGGCGATCGTCACGGTACGCCCGCCCGAGTGGCTGCGCGCGGCAATCCCACCGGCGATGTCCATCTGGGCAAGCAGCCAGCCGCCGAAAATATCGCCATTGGGATTGGTGTCAGCGGGCATCGCGACGGTCTGGATGCAGAGTTCACCCGTCGGTTCGGCGTGTGTGTTTATAGCGTGATCGTCCCTTTCGAAGCCCGGGAACTATCACATATTGCGGCCTGCACCCGCCAGTTTCGGAAACCCGGTCAGCCCTTCGCCGCGATCGGCACTTCCCCACATACGCTGGTGCGCCAAACCAGCCGACGATGCCGCTCGGTATCGTAATCGGTGGCCGTGTGTGCCAGCCCCCGGTTGTCCCAAACCAGAAGGTCCTGGACCTTCCATTCATGGACATAGCGGAAGCGCTGCGTGGTTTCGTGGAAGAGTTCCCAAATACGGGCATAGTCGGCTTGCGGGTCTTCACTATCGGCAACCGCGATGAAATCGTCGCCCCCAATATAAAGCCCTTCGCGGCCTGTCTCCGGATGGATTCGGGCAAACGGGTGCCGGACATCCGGCGTGCGCGCCTTTTGCGCGTCGGTCAGCGGCTCGACGTTCTTTCTCTGGCTGTAGAGATGGATATAGCTGTAGCACCCCTGCAACCGGCGCAGATGCGCCCTTTCTTGATCATCAAGCGAATCCCACATCCGGTAGAAGCTGGCAAACCATGTATCGCCGCCTTCCTCCGGGGCCTCGATGCCGTAGAGGATTGTATAGGCTGCCGGTTGGGCCATATAGGCGAGATCCGTGTGCCAGCCGAAGCCCTCCCTGACGTTGCCCAGCGGTTTTCCATCTTCGACAATATTCGACAGGACATAGATTTCGGGGTGACCCGCGAGCGAGAATTGCTGCAACACATGGGGTAATGGTTCCCCGAAGTTTTCCGTGAAGGACTTGAGGTCGGCCGGCGAGAGGTCCTGATCACGAAAGCAGAGCAGTTGGTGCTCGTAGAGGGCAGATTTGATTGCCTTGGTCGACACGCTTCTTCCTATGTCGCGCACATCGATGTTTGGGAGTTCAGCGCCGAGATGTTCGCTGAGCGGCCGTATGTTCAGTTCAGGTTGCCTGATCATGATTCCTCGCTATTTCCAAAAATTTGGGCAAGCGGGATCAAAACGTCAAATGGTTCTTGCCTGGAGAACGTCCTCGTCCAAATTGGACCGTAAATTGCGCGCGCGGATCAGTCCTTCGCCGCGCAGACCGGGTCGCTGTGATCGACAAGGATCAGTTCAGCGACCGGGAATCCCTCTTCCCGGGCCCGGTCTACCAGCCGGTTCCGTGTTTCCGCGGCCAGGCCGGGATCACGCGCGAGCAACCACAGAAAATCGCGATTGGGGCCGGAGACCAGCGCGTAGTCGTAGCCCTGTGTGTCCAGCTCAAAGACATGATAGCCACCAGCGAACGGCCACTGGAAGGTGACAGAAAGACTGGCAATGTCCGGACTGCCCTGAAACTCGGCCGTCCCCAGGGCCTCGTCCCATTCGCAATCCTGACGGTTGAAACCACGGTTCACCACACGCAGCTTGCCGTCATCCCCGGACGTATAGGTGGCAGTGACGTTGCTCAGGCCACGTTCGAAACTGTGATCGAGCCGCATGATCTCGTACCAGTTCCCCTCATAGCGCGTGACATTAAACCCGCTCACCGGCTCGAGCCCGTCCGGCCGTCCGGTACACCCGGCCAGAATTCCGACAAACAGCAAAGCGCAGACAGACCGTGTCAGTTTCATTGGTCTCGACCTTTCAGATGTTCCAACCGCAGGATCACAATCTACAAACGTTCCCGGGCTCCGAAAAGTTCCGGGATGGTGCTCGACACCGGACGGGCTGCGGCCCCGCCATATCCGGCACCCGGCGTTCTTCCTTTTCGCCTTGTCCACGAATCATCGCATATAGAGGACATAGTTGTGTGGAATCCCGCCAATGGCAGGAACCACATAGGCTCTTTCCGAAATGAGGCCAGTGTGGCACCCGCCAAACGCAAATCCGAAGAACCCGGGCTTTTTGACGAAGCCGCCAGCGCGAGCGGGGATTATACCGCAAACGATATCGAGGTCCTCGAAGGCCTCGAACCCGTCCGTCGACGTCCAGGGATGTATATCGGCGGCACTGATGACCGGGCGCTGCACCATCTGGCGGCCGAAATCCTCGACAACTCCATGGATGAGGCCGTCGCAGGCCATGCCGACCGTATCGAGATGTCTCTCGATGAAAACGGCACGCTCAGCATTTCCGATAATG
>JAURLR010000032.1 GCA_030831135.1 Alphaproteobacteria bacterium | reverse complement strand
CGCAAGATGATCCGCAAGGAGCGCGCACGGGTGTCCGATCAGGGCATTCGCGTCCGGCCGCTTTCCGGCGACGAGATCAGGCCCGAACACTGGGACGCGTTCTACCAGTTCTATGTGGACACCTATGACCGCAAATGGGGTTACCCCTATCTGACCCGGGAGTTCTTCGAGGCCGCGCAGGCACGGCTGGGCCACAAGATCGTGCTGGTCATGGCCGACATGGACGGGCTCCCCGTTGCCGGTGCCCTGAACCTCAAGGGTTCAGACGCGCTCTATGGGCGCAACTGGGGCTGTCTGGGTGACTTCCGGTTCCTGCATTTCGAGGCCTGCTACTATCAGGCCATCGAATACGCCATCGACAACAAGCTATCTACCGTCGAAGCCGGCACCCAGGGGCCCCACAAGATCCAGCGCGGCTATGAGCCGGTGCCGACCTATTCCGGCCACTATATTCCCAACGAAGGCTTCCGCGACGCGGTCGCGCGGTTCTGCCGGGATGAAGAACGCGAAGTGGACTGGGAAATGGAAGCCTATGCAGAACATCTGCCCTATCGGCAGGAGGACTGAGGACCTCCCCCGCTTTCGTCATGCCCGCGCAGGCGGGCATCCATAAACGCCGATACTCAACCGGGCTGCCGTCTGTGGTTATGGGTTCCCGACTTCATGGGAACGACAGAGAGGTGAATTCGAGTGAAATGGGCCGCCGAAAACCGTTGCAAGGTCTGGATCGCGTCGTCGCTATGCGCCTCGCGATGACAACGGTCAGACTTCCACGTCTTTGCGAACCGCGCAGCGGTGAAGCAATCCAGCGCTCGCGGAAAAACGAAAAGTGCGACTGAGGAGCCGCCCTTTCTATCATCTCTGGATAAGATCCTACTTCTCGACCAGCGCAGGTTCCTTTTCACCGTCGCCGGAATCATCCGGGCTTGGCTTCTTCTGCTTTTTGCCAGACCCGCCATCACCCGACGGCTTGTCTTCCTTGTAGCTGAAGGTCAGCTTGCCATCTGCCTCGCCCACCTCAACAGCGCCACCCTTGGTGAGCTTGCCGAAGAGGAGTTCCTCGGCAAGCGGCTGCTTGAGGCTTTCCTGAATGACACGGGCGAGCGGACGCGCCCCGAATTGCGGATCGTAGCCCTTCTTCGCCAGCCATTCCCGCGCGTCATCATCGAGATTGATAGTGACGTTGCGATCTTCGAGCTGGGCTTCGAGCTGCATGACGAATTTATCGACCACATGCTCCATCACATCGGGTGACAGGTTGTTAAATCCGATCACCGCATCCAGACGGTTGCGGAACTCGGGCGTAAACAGCTTGTTGATGGCTTCCGTGTCATCGCCTTCACGCACACCCGAACCGAAGCCCATGGCGTGTTTGGCCAGATCGGCCGCACCGGCATTGGTGGTCATGATCAGGATCACATTGCGGAAGTCGACGGTCTTGCCGTTGTGGTCGGTCAGCTTGCCGTAATCCATCACCTGCAACAGGATGTTGAACAGGTCCGGATGGGCCTTCTCGATTTCGTCGAGCAGCAAGACCTGATGCGGATGCTGATCGATGGAGTCCGTCAAAAGACCGCCCTGATCGAAGCCGACATATCCCGGCGGCGCACCAATCAGGCGCGAGATCGAATGCCGCTCCATATATTCCGACATGTCGAAACGGGTGAGCTCCACACCCAGGGAGCGCGCCAACTGACGTGCGGCCTCGGTCTTGCCGACACCGGTCGGACCCGAGAACAGGTAAGCGCCAATAGGCTTTTCGGGTTCGCGCAAGCCCGCACGGGCCAGCTTGATCGCACTGGAGAGCGCGATGATCGCGTCGTCCTGGCCGAAGACCATGGTCTTGAGGTCGCGTTCGAGGTTCTCGAGCGCGGTCTTGTCGTCCCGGCTGACGGTTTTCGGCGGGATGCGCGCGATCTTGGCGACCACGGCCTCCACATCCTTCACACCCACGGTTTTCTTCCGTTTCGACGGCGGCAACAGGGACTGTGCCGCACCTGTTTCGTCGATCACGTCGATCGCGCTGTCGGGCAGCTTGCGATCATTGATGTAACGCGCCGACAGTTCGACCGCCGTCCGGATCGCCTGATCGGTGTAGCGAATATCGTGATGCTTTTCGTAATAGGGCTTGATGCCGCGCAGAATCTTGACCGTGTCCTCGACCGAG
Organism: Alphaproteobacteria bacterium; assembly: GCA_030831135.1. Lineage (GTDB taxonomy): Bacteria > Pseudomonadota > Alphaproteobacteria > UBA6615 > UBA6615 > JABJAG01. The sequence continues at coordinate 1,984 of JAURLR010000032.1, read as the reverse complement.
GGCTCGTTCACATCGATCTTCTGGAACCGGCGCACCAGCGCACGATCCTTCTCGAAATAGCTGCGGTATTCCTTGTAGGTGGTCGAGCCGATGCAGCGCAGCTTGCCGCTGGCCAAGGCCGGCTTGAGCAGGTTCGAAGCATCCATCGCCCCGCCTGACGTGGCACCCGCGCCGATGATCGTGTGGATCTCGTCGATGAACAGCACCGCGCCCTCCATCTCCTCGACCTCGTTGATGACGGCTTTCAGGCGCTCCTCGAAATCACCGCGATAGCGGGTCCCGGCGAGCAGCGCGCCCATGTCGAGCGAGAATATCTGGGCATCAGCGAGAACCTCGGGCACTTCACCATCCACAATGCGCTTGGCCAGACCTTCGGCAATGGCGGTCTTGCCCACGCCGGGATCGCCCACGTAAAGCGGGTTGTTCTTGGTCCGCCGCGCCAGAATCTGGATCGTGCGTTCCACCTCATGCTCGCGGCCGATCAGCGGATCGATATCGCCGTCCTCGGCCTTCTGGTTGAGATGCACGCAATAGGCGGTCAGCGCTTCCTGGCCCTTCTTGACGACGGTCTCGCCATCCTCGCCCTCTTCATCGGCCCCATGCACCGGGCGCACATCGTCATGTCCCGGCACCTTGGCGATGCCGTGGGAAATGTAGTTGACCGCATCCAGGCGGGTCATCTCCTGCTGCTGCAGGAAGTACACCGCATGGCTCTCACGTTCGGAGAACACGGCGACCAGCACATTGGCTCCGGTCACCTCTTCACGGCCCGAGGACTGCACATGGATGGCGGCGCGCTGGAGCACCCGCTGAAAACCGGCGGTCGGCTTGGATTCCTCAACCCGGCTGGTAATCAGGCTCGAAAGCTCTTCATCGATATATTCGGACAGGTCACGGCGCAGGTGGTCGATATCCACCCCGCAGGCGCGCAGCACCGCAACGGCATCCTGATCTTCGGTCAGGGAAAGCAGAAGGTGCTCGAGGGTTGCGTATTCGTGGTGGCGTTCATTGGCGAGCGCCAGCGCACGATGCAGTGACTGTTCCAGGTTCTGAGACAACATGTGCGAAGGTTACCTTTCGCGTGAGGGCTTCGTCATCCGTACGTCAAACAATGCGCTGCAGTTCATTCCTTCTCAAGAGTACACTGCAGCGGGTGTTGATTCTTTCGCGCATAATCCATGACCTGTGTGACCTTGGTTTCTGCGACTTCATAAGTAAAGACACCGCAAATCCCCACGCCCTTCTGATGAACGTGAAGCATGATCTGAACGGCTTCGTCGTGGGTCTTGCTGAAAAACTGCTCGATAACCATCACCACGAATTCCATGGGTGTATAATCGTCATTCAGCATCAGGACCTTGTACATCGACGGTTTCTTCGTCTTGGTCCGGGTCTTGGTAGCGATCCCGGTATCGCCGCGGCCCCCGCCGCCGACCCCGTCACCGGAATCATCATCGTCAGACGCGCGCGGTGCGGTCCGGTAGCTGTCAATCGGGTTCTGAAAACTAAGTACCATCATCCATGCGGGGTGTCGGTTTGCTCTGCTTACATTCTAGCCGAGCCTTGGGCCGCTGCGAAAGCCATGCGGGCACCTCTGGATGCATCTAAATGTGTACGGATCAGATAAAAAACAAGGCCCAGACATGGTGACGGCCCGACCAAAAGCACTGGGTCGGGCCGTCAAACCGCCTACGTATGGGAGGAGAGTTACGCGGCGATCGGTTTGGCGAAGGTTTCAACGGCCTTGTTGATCCGATCATTGATCGGCTGCGAGGCCTGATTGGAAACCTTGACCGAGATGTCCTGAAGCTTGGTCGCTTCTGCGACGAAGCCGTCAAACGCGGTCTTTGCCCATTCGGTCTGGAGATCCATCATTTCCTGCGGGTTCTTGGCAGAGCTGAATTTCTTTGCAGCGGCCATATTGGCTTCAGCGGCCTGCTGGGCGAATGCGGCAAATTCCTTGCCGATCACTTCAAAACCCTTG
>JAURLR010000031.1 GCA_030831135.1 Alphaproteobacteria bacterium | reverse complement strand
CGCTCCCAGGCATGGGCCCAGCCGTGATCGAACACGTATTCGCCCTGAGAATGGCTTTTGAGGTACATCGGCGCCGCCGCCACGATGTTGCCATTGGCCTCCTCCACCACGATGTGCTGGGGCAGCCAGCCGGCCTCGTTCGTCGCACAGCCGGTTTCCTCCAGCGCGTGGAGAAACGGATGGCTGACGAAGGGATTGTCATCACCTGCGAGTTTTTCCCACGTGTCGGCGGGAATATCTGCGATGTGTTCGACGATACGGGCGGAAAGTTCTGTGTCACCGTCTGGCATGGCGCGAGCTTAGCGGGTTGGCGGGGCCGCACCAAGCGGTGCATCGTCGCGGTCAGGGAATTCGAATTCCAGCGTCGAATGGCCGATCTGAAACTCGGATTTGAGCTTGTCCTTGATAGCTTTCTTGATGGCTTCCATCTGTCCCATATCGTCGCGCGCAATCACCACATGGGCTTCCAGCGAGCGGCGGTGTTCGTCGATGTTCCAGATATGGACATGGTGGACATCGCGCACGCCGTCCGTCGTTTGCAGATGATCGGTTACTTCCGCCACGTCGATTTCCTGGGGAACCGCCTGCATCAGGATATTGACGGCCTTGGGGATTTCAATGGCAGCCTGAACCAGGATGTAGCCCGCAATCATGAGGGTGACGACGGCATCGATGAACAGCCAGCCATAGAGAATGATCAGGGTGCCGCCGATGATCACCCCGACCGAGGCCAGCGCATCGGAGAAGTTGTGGATGAAGGCGGCCCGGATGTTCATGGAGGTGCGCGACATGGCATAGGTCAGCGCCATCGTGGCGACATCGACCACAAGCGCAATCCCGGCGATGATGACAACCGTCCAGCCTTCCACCGGCTGCGGGTCGATCAGGCGCTTGATGGCCTCGATGACCAGAAAAATGCCGATGAAGATCAACCAGGTCAGGTTGAAGAACGCACCGATCATCTCGGCCCGGCCATGGCCATAGGTGTGGTTGGCGTCGGCCGGCTGGCGGGAAATCTTGCGCGCGATCAGGGCAATCGCCAGTGCGGCTGCGTCCGACAGGTTGTGGATGGCATCAGCAATCAGCGCGAGACTGCCCGAGAACACGCCGCCCACGATCTGGGCGACGGTCAGGAAGACATTGACGGCAACGGCAAAGACGAGTTTTCGATCACCCCCCGGCGTGTCGGGCGGAACGGGGCCGTGGGAGTGGTGGTGAAGTCCCGCCAAGGTCGTCTCGACCGATCAGTCGACCTCGAGCACGGCTTCCACTTCAACAGCAACACCGCTGGGAAGGGAGGCCATGCCGACCGCAGCGCGCGCGTGTTGACCAGCGGCGCCGAAGACCTCTCCGAACAGGTCGGAGGCGCCGTTGACGACCTTGGGCGGATCGCGGAAATCCGGCGTACAGGATACAAACCCCGTCAGCTTCACGATCTGCTTGATGCGGTCCAGATCGCCCTCAAGGGCCACCTTGGCTTGCGCGAGAATGGCGAGCGCACAGACACGTGCGGCGGCCGCGCCTTCCTCGATAGTGACGTTCTGGCCGAGATGACCGATCCAGGCCGGCTTCCCGTCAACCATGGGGACCTGGCCCGAGATGAACAGCAGATTTCCGGTGCGCACAAACGGTACGTAGTTTCCGCCGGGCGTGCTGGCAGGGGGCAGTTCGATGCCAAGTTCATTGAGGCGCGCGTCGATGGTTCCGGCCATGGGGAAATCTCCTGTCAGGCGTGATTGTTGGGGAAAGACTAGCCGCTTGACGCTGCCCGGTTAAGTGAATTGCAGGTGCGCCATCAAAAAAACCGGGGTGCGCCTACCTTTGCACACCCCGGAGGTCAGGGAGGAGAGTGTGACCCGGAGCCAAGCGGACTGGCAGGGGGTCAAATATTCGAGCCATCGGGGTCCGGCCCCGCTCGAATTCCTCAGCTACACCCGCTCGTACCGCCACAGGTGTCGCATTTCATGCATGTCCCGTTACGTAATAGCGTGAAGTTGCCGCACTCACCGCAGGCGTCCCCCTCATATCCCTTGAGGCGTGCCTGACGAATGCGCATGGAGCGCTCCTCCTGGACCACATATTCCAGGTCGAGCTGTTGCTGGCTGGCGCTCGGCATTTTCGCCACGACAGGCTGGATCTCGCCCGTCGACATGCCGTCGGTTCCCGTGGCTTCCACGGTCGCGTGCGCCTCGGGGGCCTGCTGCACCGGTTCGAGCCCACGAAGCCCGCCCTCGATCACCGACAGGGTGCTCCGGCGGACATAGCCGGTGCTGACAACGGATTCCGTCAGCTTCGACATCGGCGGCAGTCCGTCATCGGACTGGCCGCGGCCCATCGTGTCGGGTTCCAGATCGTCAATCTCGACATGGGCCAGATCGTTGCGGCCCAGATAGCTGATCGCCAGTTCGCGGAACACGTAGTCGAGGATGGAGCTTGCCATCTTGATGGTGTCATTGCCTTCGACCGGGCCCGAAGGTTCGAACCGGGTGAAGGTATAGGCATCCACGAACTCTTCCAGCGGTACCCCGTATTGCAGGCCGATCGATACCGCGATGGCGAAGTTGTTCATCAACGAGCGGAAGGCCGCGCCTTCCTTGTGCATGTCGAGGAAGACTTCACCGATCGAGCCGTCATCATATTCACCGGTCCGGATATAGACCTTGTGCCCCCCGACGATGGCTTTCTGGGTGTAGCCCTTGCGCCGATGGGGCAGCTTGTGGCGATCAACCTGACGTTCGACTTCGCGCTCGATCACGCGTTCGACAATACGCTCGGCGATGATTTCGGCGCGGCGCCCGTTCGGGGCATCGAGCAGTTCGTCGAGCGCGTCTTCGGCATCATCCCCGTCTTCGGCGAGCAGCTGTGACTGCAGCGGCTGGCTCAGCTTGGAACCGTCGCGATAGAGCGCATTGGCCTTCAGGCCCAGACGCCATGACAGCATATAGGCTTCCGCACATTCTTTGACGGTGGCCTTGTTGGGCATGTTGATCGTCTTGGAGATCGCCCCGGAAATGAACGGCTGGGACGCCGCCATCATGCGGATATGGCTGTCCACCGAGAGGAACCGCTTGCCGATCTTGCCGCAGGGATTGGCGCAATCGAAGACAGACAGGTGCTCGTCCTTGAGATGCGGCGCACCTTCGAGGGTCATCGTGCCGCAGGAATGATTGTTGGCGGCCGCGATCTGGTCTTCGGTGAAGCCGATAGCGGTCAGCAGGTCAAAGGACATGTCGTCCAGCTTGCTGGCGTCGAGACCAAGTGTCTCGGTGCAGAAGGCTTCACCCAGCGTCCACTTGTTGAAGGCAAAGCGGATATCGAAGGCGGTGCCAAGACCTTCCTCGATGGCCGCGATCTGATCATCGCCAAAGCCTTTCTCGGCCAGGG
>JAURLR010000330.1 GCA_030831135.1 Alphaproteobacteria bacterium | reverse complement strand
TCCGTCATTCATCGTCAGCACCTGCCGCTTCGGCCTGCGCCTTGCCGAGCTCCTCAACGAAGCCGAACTGGGTCATATCCTCGATCCGGGAGGGATAAAGCACCCCGTCAAGGTGATCGCATTCGTGCTGGATGACCCGGGCATGGAAGCCATGGGCATCAAAGGTCACCTGCTCGTTTTCCAGGGTCTGGTAGGTGACGCGGATATTCTCGTGGCGACGGACCGGTCCCGCCATGCCCGGAACCGAAAGGCAGGCTTCAAAGCCGATGCTGGTTTCATCGTCGAGAAACTCGATCACCGGATTGATCAGAACGGTCAGGGGAACACCTTCACCCTCCTCTTCCTCATCAGCGCGATCATCCTCCACCTTGTATACCACGACACGCCAGGGCATGTGGACCTGCGGAGCCGCCAGACCGGTCCCGTCCGAATCCTCCATGGTTTCAACCATGGCGCTCACCAGCCGCGCCACTTCCGGGGCGGTCGGGTCGGGAACGTCGGTGGCGCGTGCGCGCAGGATCGGGTGGCCCATCCGGGCAATCTTCAAAATAGCCATACCGGGAATATGAGGTCACGAACCGGCCCCGTAAAGTGCGACATATGGAAGGGGTCGCACCGAATGCGCCGATGGCGTTATCCTGATGCCCGGAAACTGTTGCAGGAGAGATCCCTTGGCCTCCATCACCTATATCGACGGTGCCTGGCATGACGGCAATGTGCCGGTGATCGGGGCCACCTCTCACGCGATCTGGCTGGGCTCCATCGTCTTCGATGGCGCACGCGCCTTCGAGAATGTGACCCCGGATCTCGACCGCCATTGTGAACGCGTGGTCAATTCCGCGCGCAGCCTGCACCTGAAATCGCCGCTGACTGCGGGCGAAATCATGGATATCGGGCTGGACGGGGTACGCCGCTTCGGCCCGGATGCCGAAGTCTATATCCGCCCCATGCTCTATGCCGATGCGGGGATTGGCCTGCTGGCTCCCGACCCGGAAAGCACACGCTTCGTGCTGACGGTGTTTGAAGCACCGATGCCCGATGGCGCCGGATTCAGTTCCTGCCTCAGCCCCTACCGGCGCCCCACGGTAGAAACCGCGCCGACCGACGCCAAGGCGTCCTGCCATTACCCCAATTCGTCCCGCGCCATCATCGATGCACGCCAGCGCGGCTTCCAGAACCCGGTGATGTGCGATTCCATGGGCCATGTCGCGGAGTTCGCGACCGCCAATATCTGGGTCGTGAAAGACGGCGTGGCGATCACACCGGTGCCAAACGAATCCTTCCTGAACGGCATCACCCGGCAGCGCCTCATCGGCCTGCTGCGCGCTGACGGGATCGAGGTTCAGGAGCGCACGGTGCAGGTGAGCGAACTCCACGATGCCGACGAAATCTTCAATTCCGGCAATTACGGCAAGGTCCAGCCGGTCACGCTGTTCGAGGACCGCAAGCTGGAACCCGGCCCGATCTATCGCCGGGCGCGCGAACTCTACTGGGATTTCGCGCATTCACAGTGACGCCCAAGGGTCCGGAGTTCTCGGGCGGCACTCATTTCAGCATTTCAACGGAGTCTCGGGGCGACAAAGACAACATAGCCGTCATTGCGAGCCGTCAGGCGAAGCAATCTAGTCTATCCGACGGCCACGTACTGGATTGCTTCGTTGCTTCGCGCCTCGCAATGACGGTTTGAGGCGCGGTAGTCCCTGCATCCTTCGAGACGGGCCTTCGGCCCTCCTCAGGATGAGGATACGCGAAACATATGCCTGCCTCATCCTGAGGAGCGCGCGACGCGCGCGTCTCGAAGGGTGCTGAGAAAAGTTACGCCCGTCCGCACACACGCGCCCTTCGAGGCATAGATTTTCCCCATAAGATGAGGATTTCAGCTTCCGGAGGTCGAGCTAACCCGCGCTCAGGTCTTCCCCGGCCAGCGCACGGTTGATCAGCGCGTTGGTTTCGTCACGACCATAAAGCGCAGCGAAAGAACCGAAGCGCGGGCCCTGGCTCTGGCCGAACAGCACCTCGTAAAGCGCCTTGAACCAGTCGCGCAGCGGCTCGAAGCCGTGGTCCTTGCCGACGGCATAGACCTCGTTCTGCATGGTTTCGGCATCGGCATTTTCGGGCAAGGCGGCAAACCGGCTGACCAGATCGGCGAGTGCCGCGTGTTCAGCCGCGGTGGGCGCACGGTACTGCTTGGTCGGCTTCACGAAGTCCCGGTAATAGGCAATCGCGTGGGTGACCAGCCGGTCGAGCATGGGGCTGTTTTCCGGGGTCGCGCCCTCGGCATAGCGTTCGATGAAACCCCATAGGACCGCCGGGTCCTCGGAATTACACGCCCCCGCCAGATTGAGCAGAACCCCGAATGACAGATCAGCACCTGCCGGCGGCACGTTTCCGGTGTGGATATGCCAGGCCGGGTTGGCGAGTTGCTGCTCGGGCTCCTGATCGGGATAACGAGAGATATTGGTCAGATACTCATCGACCGATTTCGGGATCACGTCGAAGAACAGGCGCTTGGCAGTCTTCGGCTTTGTGAACATGAACTGGGACAGGCTCTCGGGCGGGCCATAGGTCAGCCAGTCCTCGATGGTCAGTCCGTTGCCGCGTGACTTGGAGATTTTCTCGCCATTGTCATCCAGGAACAGCTCGTACGTCAGACCGGCCGGCGGCTTTGCGCCGAGAATGCGGCAGATACGACCCGACAGGGTTACCGAATCGATCAGATCCTTGCCCGACATCTCGTAATCAACCGATAGCGCCACCCAGCGCATGGCCCAGTCGGCCTTCCACTGCAGCTTGCAGGCCCCGCCCGTCACCGGCGTCTCGACCAGAGCATCGGTGTCGGGGTCACGATAGACAATCGTCCCGGCTTCGGGGTCCACCTTCTCCATCGGCACCTGCAACACAATACCGGTGCGCGGGCAAATCGGCAGGAACGGGCTGTAGGTCGCCTGACGGTCCTTGCCCAGGGTGGGCAGGATCACCTTCATCACGTCATCGTAATGCGCCAGCATCTTGAGCAGAGTCGCGTCGAACTCACCGGCGCGGTAACACGCCGTCGAGCTGCGGAACTCATACTCGAAGCCGAAGGTGTCGAGAAACGCCTGCAGACGCGCATTGTTGTGGGCACCAAAACTGTCATGGGTGCCGAACGGATCGGGCACTTGCGTGAGCGGCTTGCCGAGATGTTCGGCCAGCATTTCCTGCTCGGGCACGTTGTCTGGCACCTTGCGCAGGCCGTCCATATCATCCGAGAACGCGATCAGACGCGTGGGGATATCCGACATCGTGGCAAAGGCATTGCGCACCATGGTCGTGCGCGCCACCTCACCAAAGGTGCCGATATGGGGCAGACCCGACGGGCCGTAGCCGGTTTCAAACAGCACATAGCCCTTCTCGGGCGTGTGTGATGCATCCGCACCGCCCAGCCTGTCGATAACGTTCCGTGCTTCCTGAAACGGCCAGGCCTTGGCAGCCTGAACCAACTCGCAATCGATCGCCATTTGCGCCTGTTATTCCGCCGTTGAAATCCGGGGCGGAACCTAGAGCATGATCTGCCCGGATGGAAGCATTCTGGCGAGGCGGATTTGCGTCAGCGGGAGGACGTCAGACTTTGATGTCCAAGCGCTGGGTCGCCGGGTCCGGAGCAGGTTTGTCGCCGGCCCAGTTCTCGACTTCCTTGGTGGTTGCCCAGGACTCGGCCTTGATCTCCGGCGCCTTGGGTCCATCGGTGTTGGCCCAGTTCTCGGCTTCCTTGGTCGTTGCCCAGGATTCTTCGCGTGCGCCCGGTGCTGGCGCCGGTTCGCTTTTGGCCCAATTCTCGACCTCCTTGGTGGCGGCCCAGTTCTGACCGGATGACTGGCCTGTTCCTGACGCTGTGGCTTGCGGCACCAATGTCGAGATGGCGCCTGATGATCCTACATTCATGTCCGTTTCTCCTACCTGGTAAAGCAGACCGGTTCTGTACAGACAGCTCCGGTCCTCAGCCTCGCATATTTGTCGCATCGGAGCGGCAGGTCACGTTCTATCGCCGGTGATTTCGCGCGAACTCGGCGCGTATTTCGGGAAAACTTTATAGATTCGATGGCATCCGGCTAAGGTCCGCGAATGTCTGCTGCATCGACCCTTGCTCACGAACTGCCCGCGCTTGTCGCGGGGCGCAGCTTTGCAAGCTGGCGGGCACCAAGTGGTGACAGCGAAGCCCTGGGCGCCGAGGAAGCTGCCCGCCGGGCGCAGGCATCCCCACCGATCCTGTGCCACGCGCCAGGCACGTCACGACGGCTGGGCGTCGAGCATGTGGACGGCTACGACGTGCTGGAACTTTTCGCGCTTGCCCGCCCCGCACAGTTCACCCTGCCGACGATTCGCGGGCTGGCCCGCACACTTTCGATCAATGCGCCCGATAGTGCCGAGGACGTCGAAATCCTGATCGCGGTTGCTTCCGCCCTGCTCCACGACATTGCCACCAACACCGACGATCACGGCGAACTGGTCGGGATCGCGCGCGCCCTCGCGCGCGCCGGATGGCTCTGGGGGCCGTTCGTTCTGGATGCACTCGGCGTCGACGCCATGACCGATCAGGGCGCTGCTGCCGCCACAAGCGCGCTCGCGGTCTGGCGCAAGGTTCCCGAATGGACGGAATCCGCCCCCGAGCCGCCCCCCGCCAATGATGCGGTTTCTGCCGACGAAGCGCGCGACCGGCTGGAAATGCTGCTCGGCGACGGGTCGGAAAGCCGACAGGGCCAGCGGGACTATGCCGCCGCCGCTGCCGCGG
>JAURLR010000030.1 GCA_030831135.1 Alphaproteobacteria bacterium | reverse complement strand
GGATACGGTAACGGTAGTGCCGCCCCGTGGCCGAGAATCGGGCGTGAAAGGATTCATCCACTGCCTCTGCCTTCAGAATGACAATCGGCTCATCGATCAGAAAGTGATTGAGCGCATCGAGTACCGTGTCCGCGTCACAGTCGCGGGCGAAATCGAGATGCGCGACCTGTCCGAGCGCATGGACACCGGCATCGGTGCGCCCGGCCCCATGGACGACAATCTCCTCACCACAGAAGGCGTGCGCAGCCTTTTCCAGTGCGGCCTGGATGGACGGCCCGTTTTTCTGACGCTGCCAGCCCACATAGGGGCCGCCATCATATTCAAGCAGGATTTTGAAGCGGTTCATGCCAGTCTTGTGCCCTTCGGCACGGCCCGCCCGCGCAGATATTCCTCTGCATCGAGCGCGCTCCGCCCGGCACGCTGGACGCGCAACAGGCGCAATACCCCCTGGCCACAGGCCACGCGCAGCCCGTCATCGAGCACTTCGCCGGGTTTGCCCCTACCATCGGCGATTTCGGTGGCAAGCACCTTGATCCGTTCGCCATCCGCTTCGAACCAGGCCCCCGGCCAGGGCGCAAAACCCCGGATATGCCGGGCGATCTCGTCCGCACTTTTGCGCCAGTCGATCCGTTCCTCGCCGCGCGCGATCTTGCTGGCATAGGTCGCGCCCGCCTCGCTCTGGGGGATGGGCATGATCGTGCCCGCTTCCAGTCCCGCCAGCGCGTCGACAATCAGCCCTCCGCCCAGTTCCGAGAGCGCATCGTGAAGCTCTCCGGCATTCATGGCCGGGAGGATCGCAACAGACCCGCGCAGCAGCTCGGGGCCGGTATCCAGCCCCGCATCCATCTGCATGATCGTGACACCGGATTCAGTGTCACCAGCCAGCACGGCCCGCTGGATCGGTGCCGCACCGCGCCAGCGCGGCAAGAGCGAGGCATGAATATTGATGCAGCCACGGCGCGGGGCGTCGAGGATCGGTTGCGGCAGGATCAAGCCATAGGCGACCACGACGGCGACCTCCAGCTCCAGCGCGGCAAACTCCGCCTGCGCCTCCGGGTCTTTCAGGCTGACCGGGGTTCGCACCGCGATGCTTTCGGATTCGGCGCGCAGATGAACCGGCGACTTGCGTTCCTTCTGGCCGCGTCCCGCCGGTCGGGGCGGCTGGGTGTAGACGCAGGCGATCTCATGCCCGGCTGCCAGCAGGGCATCGAAGGCCGGAACGGAAAAGTCCGGAGTTCCCATGAAGGCAATACGCATATCATCCACTCAATACCGGGGGTCAGCGCGACCAAAATGCCCCTCTCCCGGCGGGAGAGGCGAATCTATGACTGCTGTCGCTTCAGCTTCTTCATCTTCCGCAGGATCATGTTCCGCTTGAGCGGCGTCAGATAGTCGATGAACAGAATGCCATCGAGATGGTCGATCTCGTGCTGGATGCAGGCGGACAACAGCCCATTGGCCTCGACCTCCTGTGATTCTCCGTCGGGATCAAGATAGGCGACCTTGATCTCGCGAAACCGCGAAACCTCGCCATAATGATCGGGGATGCTCAGACAGCCTTCTTCAGCCCTGACCTTTTCCTCCGAGCGCCAGACGATCTCCGGATTGACCATCTTGTAAACCTGCGCGGCTTCACCTTCGCGCGCCACATCACAGACGATCAGGCGACGGCCATCGGCGACCTGCGGAGCCGACAGGCCGATGCCCGGTGCGGCGTACATGGTCTCGACCATATCGTCGAGGCGCGCGCGCAAGTCGTCGTCAATCACCTCGACGGGGTGGCATGTCTGTTTCAGCACCGGGTCCGGTGCCAGAACGATCGGCAGCTTTGCCATATCGCGTAACCTTCAAAGGTTTGAATTCCGGGACGTTTCGCGCCGATAGGTATGGCCTCAGGCGGCCTTCGTCAAGCCGACACCGAATCTGTCACGGCTGCTAGAATATCGGCATGGATACCATTCTTCTTATCGCCATTCTGATCGGCGTACTGGGCGCAGGCGCGCTTCTGGCCGCACTTTTCGTGGCCACCCGCCGCAACTCCGGCGGCCGTGAATCGGCTGAACTGGCAGCCCGCCTTGCCCAGATGACCGAAGCTCAGGCCGCCCAGCAGGCCCAGCTGGCCCTGACCCTGCAAGCCCAGGAACGCACGCTCGCCAAGACCGTGGATGAGCGGTTGCAGCTGCTCACCGGCCGCATCGACGCCACACTGGAAAAGACCAGCACAACCCAGAAGACAACCCTTGAAGCCCTGCAGGAACGTCTGATCCGGATCGACACCGCCCAGAAGAACCTGACCGAATTGTCCTCGCAGGTGGTCGGGTTGCAGGAGATTCTGTCCAACAAGCAGGCGCGCGGGGCATTTGGCGAAGTGCAGCTGCAGGATCTTGTGGAATCCGCGATGCCGCCCGACAGCTACACCTTTCAGGCCACCCTGCGCGACGGCAAAAGGGCGGATTGCCTGCTCAACCTGCCCAACCCGCCCGGGCCCATCGTGGTCGACGCAAAATTCCCCCTCGAAGCCTGGCGTGCGCTGCAAAGTGCAGAGACCGACACCGCCAAGAAAGAGGCCGAACGGGCCTTCCGGCGTGATGTGGCCCTGCATGTGAAAGCCATCGCGGAGAAATACATCATCCCCGGCGAAACCGCCGATGCCGCGCTGATGTTCCTGCCCTCGGAAGCCGTCTATGCCGAACTGCATGCCCATTTCGGGGATACGGTGGATGCCGCGCACCGGGCCAAGGTCTTCATCGTTTCCCCAACGACCCTGTGGGCACTGCTCAACACCATGCGCGCGGTCATGAAAGACGTGCGCATGAAGGAAGCGGCGGGCATCATCCAGACCGAAGTGCTGACCATGCTTCAGGACGTCGACCGGCTCGACAAGCGGGTCGACCATCTGGAGAAGCATTTCCAGCTCGCCGAGAAGGATATCAAGGATATCCGCACATCGACCGACAAGGTGAAAAAGCGCGGCGACAAGATCCACGACATCCAGCTCGATGACGGCACCGAAACCCCCTCGGTCGAGGATACGATCGGCGAGCCGCCGCTCCTACGGAGTGTTGATTAAGCCTGGCGCTAAACCTCGCGCCGGCTCTTGAGCGCGGCGGTCAGGGTGCCATCATCGAGATAATCGAGTTCGCCACCCACCGGCACGCCATGGGCCAGCCGTGAGATCATCACACCGGCATCGGCCAGTCGCTCGGTGATGTAGTGGGCCGTGGTCTGGCCGGCGACGGTCGCGTTGGTCGCCAGAATGACTTCGACCACCTGTGCCGAAGATGCGCGATCCACCAGCCGCCCGATGCGGAGAGCCTCGGGACCGACGCCGTCGAGCGCCGACAACGTGCCGCCCAGCACGTGATAATTGCCGCCGAAAGAGGCTGTGCGTTCCAGTGCCCAGAGATCGGCCACATCCTCGATCACGCAGATCACGCTCCGGTCGCGCTCGGGATCGCCACAGATCCGGCATGGATCGACCGTGTCGACATTGCCGCAATTCGTGCAGGTGCGAATCGCATTCGCCGCGCTGGCGATGGCCTCGGCGAGCGGCTGCATGAGCTGCCCCGGTCGTTTGATCAGGTGCAACGCCGCGCGGCGGGCCGAACGCGGCCCGAGCCCCGGGAGCTTGGCCAGAAGATCAACCAGCCGTTCGATTTCAGGTGTGGACATACCGACAAAAGCGCCGTGGTCAGCCGCCGAAAGGCAGGTTGAACCCCGGCGGCAGGTTGAGCCCGCCGGTCAGATCCTTCATCTCATCCGCCATGCGCTGCTCGGCCTTGGCCTTGGCATCTGCATGGGCGGCAACAATCAGATCTTCGAGAATCTCGCCTTCCGCGGCATTCAGCAGCGACGGGTCGATCCGCACACCCTTCATCTCGCTTTTGCCGCTCAGGGTCACGGTCACCATGCCCCCGCCCGCAGCGCCTTCGACGGTGAGTTCGGCAAGCCGGTCCTGCATCTCGGCCATCTTGGCCTGCATTTCCTGGGCCTGCTTCATCAGATTGCCAAGGTTCTTCATTCGTCGTCCTCGATCTCTATCGGCAGTTCATCATCAGAAACGTCTTCGGTCACCGCATCGCGGCTCGTGACCCGTTCGATTTTTGCGCCCGGAAAGGCTTCCAGCGCCGCGCGCACAACCGGATTTTCGGCAGCCTGTTCATAGGCAGCCGTTTCCGCGGCCGCATCCTCCTCCGAGAGCGTCGGCCCGCCCTGTTCACGCGACACGCTGACCTGCCAGTGATTGCCAAGCCATTCGCGCAATTGCTTGAGCACCTGCCCCGGCAGATCCGAAGGCGCATGCTCGGTGGGCATGAATTCCAGACGACCGGGCTCATAGGAGACCAGCCGCACATTGGCATAGAGGTGATTGCGCAGGGTCATCTCGCGACGGGTGGCGAACAGGGCCACCAGCGCACGGTAATTCTCCGGGTCTGCGGGCGCGGGCGGCGCCACCGCCGTTTCGGGGGGCGCCTGCTGCGTCTCGGGCTGCGGTGACGCCACCGCTTGCCCGCCATTGCTTGCAACGGCCTGCGTTGCACCGCCGCCTGAAGGCGCCGCAGCTGGGGGCGCAGAGGATGGTGACGCGGTGGTTGAAGCTGCGGGCGCTTCCTCCTGCAGCTTCTTCACAAGGTCGCCGGGCGGCGGCATGTCTGCAGCATGGGCAAGACGGATCAGAACCATTTCAGCCGCCGGCATGACCGAAGGTGCGCGTTGCACCTCACCCACCCCCTTGAGCAGCATTTGCCAGGCGCGCGACAGGACAGCGACGCCGAGCTGTTCGGCCATCTCGCGCCCCCGCACCCGTTCAAGTTCGGATACGGACGGGTCGTCGGCTGCCTTGGGCACCAGCTTGACCCGGGTGATCCAGTGGCTGAGCTCAAGCAAATCCTGCAGGATCGACAACGGATCGGCGCCGGAATCATAAAGCGTCCCGAGACCTTCGAGCGCGTCTGCGGTTCGCCCGGCCATCAGGGCTTCGAAAATATCGAACACAGCGGCGCTGTCGGCCGTGCCGAGCATCGCGCGGACATCTTCCTCGCGGGCCACGGCACCGTTGGAGCAATGGGCCGAAATCGTCTGATCGAGCAGCGAAAGGCCGTCACGGACGGAACCGTCGGCCGCGCGCGCGATCAGGCGCAATGCCCCGTCTTCGAGCTGCGCGTTCTCGGCCGCCGCGATCTTGCCGAAATGTTCAATCAGGTCATCCGCCTTGATCCGGCGCAGGTCAAACCGCTGACAGCGGGAGAGTACTGTCACCGGGACCTTGCGGATTTCCGTCGTGGCAAAAATGAACTTCACATGCTCGGGTGGTTCCTCAAGGGTCTTGAGCAGGGCGTTGAACGCCTGGGTCGAGAGCATGTGGACTTCATCGATGATGTAGACCTTGTAGCGGCCAAACACCGGGCGGTAGCGCACACCATCAAGGATTTCACGGATATCCCCCACACCGGTCCGGCTGGCGGCGTCGACCTCGATAACATCCGGGTGGCGGTCTTCGGAAATCGCAATGCTCTGTGCATCATTCGGGTCGGGATCGATCGTCGGCCCGCCTTCAGCATTCAGACATTTCGCGATGATCCGGGCGGTTGTCGTCTTGCCCACGCCGCGCACGCCGGTGAGCATGAACGCATGGGCCACACGGTCGAGCGCGAAGGCATTGGTCAGTGTCCGGACAAGCGCTTCCTGACCGATGACCTCGGAAAAATTCTGCGGCCGGTATTTGCGCGCGAGAACCTGATAGGCGTCTTCACTCTCCGCAAGACCGTCACTGACAGGCGCGGCTGCCGTCGCGGCGGGTTGCGCTGCCGGGGTATCGGGTGCCGGGATATCGGGCTTCGGCGCGGCAACGGGTTCGGAGGCCGCAACGGATGGTGCAGCCGGTGCCTCAGCGGGCGCGTCCAGGAAACTCGCCTGATTGGGGTCATCTATCGTCGGGGTGCCGTCGGGAGACTCCTCGGCGTCTGCATCAAACAGCGCGTCCGTTGGGTCTTCGTTGTCGACAGTCATGAAAGGCAATCGCTTCCCGGGTTGATGACAAAAACACGCAGATTCAAGACGGTGTTCGCATCAGTGGTTGAAGTGGGAGACCGGTTGATACGACCCAGGCGGAACTCGTTACGGCTGCTTCCTTCCGGACCTGACCGAGTTGGCGAGATGCCCGTCCGCCCGGCCTCCCGAAATGACTATATCAGATCAGCGCCACTGATAAACAACCGCGCGCATCATTCTCTCGACGTCTTTCCACAGGCCTGCAGCTATGACAGGCTAGCGATCTTCCCCTGTTCGACCCCAAAACAAGAAAAACCATGGCATCCAGCAACTTCTATTCCAGCGAATACCTGGATCGAGTCTCCCATCTGCGAAAAGACACAACCTGGATCACGGAGCAATTGTCGAGCACCACGACCCGGCTGATCCCGGTCTGGCAGCAAAACAACCTGATCCGGGGCACCGACTCGGTCGAAGCCGCGATCCTGGAAATCACTCATGTGGAAACCCTGCGCAGCACGACCGTCGATCCCGTGCTGCTGGGCCTGATCGACGGGACGGCCTATTTCACCCTCGATGTGAGCCACATCGAGGCCCCGCATGAGCACGAAATCCTCGGGGCTGCCGGTGTGTTCGAAGATCTGCGCAAGGTCGGCCCCTATATCCAGCACGAGCAGGGGAATCTACTGGCCTATGCCCGCGGCATCAATTACTGGCACCAGCGCCATCGTTTCTGCGGGGTCTGCGGGAACCCGACCCGCAGCGAAGCGGCCGGACACCAGCGCCGTTGCATGGATGAAGCCTGCAACGCGGTCCATTTCCCGCGCACCGACGTTGCCTGCATCATGCTGATTTACGATGACGACCGCATCATCATGGGCAAGGCACCGCGTTTTCAGGGCAAGATGCAATCCGTTCTGGCCGGCTTCCTGGAACCGGGCGAGACGCTGGAAGATTGCGTTGCGCGCGAAGTCTTTGAAGAGGTCGGCGTGCGGGTCACGGATGTCGAATACCAGCACTCGCAGCCCTGGCCATTCCCGTCATCCCTGATGGTCGGCTTCCGGGCGCGCGCGCTCGACACCGATCTCACCATCGATGAAGTGGAACTGCTCTCGGCCGACTGGATGTCCCGCGCCGAACTCAAGGCGATCACGCCGGATTCCGAAGTGCAGCTGCCACGCAAGGATTCCATCGCGCGCCGCCTCATCGAGGAATGGCTCGCCGAGGGCTGACGCTTCGCGAACGGTCAGACGAAGCTACTGATTGCGGTAGTCGTTGGCCGGATAGACGCCGAGCACACGGACATTCTTTGAGAAATAGTCGAGTTCCTCAAAGGCCTGCGCCACGTTGCCGTCCGCCGGGTGCCCCTCGATCTCTGCGTAGAACCGCGCGACCGAGAATTTCTCACCCGAGATATAGCTTTCCAGCTTGGTGATGTTGACCCCGTTGGTCGCAAATCCGCCCAGCGCCTTGTAGAGCGCAGCGGGAACCGAGCGGACCTCGAAGATCAGCGAGGTCATGGACGGACCATCATGGGGATCGGGATCGCGACGCGCACGCGACAGCACAACAAACCGGGTGGTGTTGCCAATCCGGTCCTCGAAGCGCGAGCGCAGGATCTGCAGATCATAAATCTGGGCCGCCAGCGCGGGTGCCAAGGCACCAATCGTCGGGTCACCCAGCTCGGCGATCTCCATGGCTGAACCTGCCGTGTCGGCCCGCGCGCGGGTCTTCACACCAAGCTGGGCCAACTGTTCCCGGCACTGGGCAAGCGCCTGCGGGTGCGAGCGCACTTCCACAAGCCCTTCGAGAGTCGCTTCCTTCGTGCCCAGCAACTGGTGCTGCACGTCGAGATAATGTTCCCGGATGATATAGAGCTTCGATTCCGGCAGCAGGTGATGGATATCGGCAACGCGACCACCAAGCGTGTTCTCGATCGGAATCATCGCCAGCGCGGCACGGTTTTCTTTCTCCACCGCCGCAAAGGCATCCTCAAAGGTGGCGCAGGCAAGCGGGGTCATCTCCGGAAATGCCTGCATGCAGGCAATATGCGAATTGGCGCCAGGGACGCCTTGATAGGCAATGGTGTTCGCCGGGTCGTTCGGCTGCGCGTTTGAGTCAGTCATGGTCGGATCGGTTCTTTCATCAAAAACGCGCGAGCCTGCTAAGCCAGCAAAGCACGCGCGCGCTCAAGATCGGCGGGAGTATCGACACCGAGTGGAACGGTGTCAACGAGGGCGGCATCAATGCGCATACCTGCTTCCAGCGCGCGCAACTGCTCCAACCGCTCTCGGATTTCCAGCGGGCTTGCCGGCAGAGACACGAAACGCGCCAGAGCATCGCGGCGATAGGCATAAAGCCCGATATGGTGGAAATGATCACCCGGTCCCGTCGGGACGGTGGCGCGGCTGAAATAAAGCGCCCGCGCTGTTTGCGCATCCCCGACACGCGCGATCACCGCCTTCACAACATTCGGGTTCGCGCGCTCGCTTTCCTCGGTGATCGCACAGATCGCAGTCGAGATATCGACGGCGGGATCATCAAGAAGTCTGACACAGGCACGCACAACCCCGGGATCAAGAGTCGGCAAATCACCCTGAAGATTGACGACGGCATCGTATTCACCATCCGGGTCAAAAACCTCAAGAGCGGCAAAAATGCGATCAGAGCCCGATGGCAGATCGGGATCGGTCATTACAGCCCGCCCGCCGGCCTGCGTCACGGCATCAGCGACTTCGGCTTCCGAGCAGGCAATTACCACCGGGCCAACCTGCGCCGCTTCAGCGCGGCGCAGACACTGGACGATCATCGGCAGGCCCGCAATTTCGGCCAGCGGCTTGCCTGGCAGACGGGTCGAAGCCATGCGGGCCGGAATGAGGACTACCGGATTGCGCGGGACATCACGTGTATGGGTCGGATTTGTCAGGTTTTTCATCCCTCTGAAGGCGCTGCGACCTAATGCCGCGAGATATAGATCGGCGCTGGCCGCTCGGTATTCAGGACGATATATCTCGGCGCACGCGAACGGAACCGTCTCCCCCGTGGACAGGTGGTTGACCGCTCGCTAAATTCGCGGCGTCTGGATCACATGGTTCGGCGCTGAGTCCGGGTGACACGGGGAAAAGATTTATGGGTGGCGAGTTTTACAAGGTCTGGGGTTCTGTGCTGGTCGCTTTGACCGTTGCGTTCGGTATCGGCGTGGCGATCAATCAGGTCACACATTCCGACCATATGGACATCAAGGCCTATGTCGTGGACGTCCCCGATGGCGGGACCCAGACGGCTGCCGTGGTCGAGGAAAAGGTGCTTGAATCTGTTATTCCGTTCCTGGCTTCCGCAGACGCAGCGGCGGGCGAAAGTGCCTTCAAGCGTTGCGGCACCTGCCACACCGTGGAAAAGGGCGGCGCAAACAAGGTCGGCCCGAACCTTTATAACGTTGTCGGAGCTGCAAAGGGCCATGAGCCGAGCTTCAGTTATTCTGACGCACTGATGTCGATCCAAGCCCCCTGGGATTATGAGAACCTGAACGCGTTCCTTGCAAAACCGAAGGATTACGCACCGGGCACGAAGATGAACTTCGCGGGCCTCAGTAAGCCGCAGGACCGGGCCAACGTCATCGCCTATCTGCGCCAGTATGCTGACAACCCGCCGCCGATCCCGGCTGTGGAAGCCGCACCGGCCGAGGCTGCTCCAGCAGAGGCACCCGCAGAAGTCCCAGCAGAGGCACCTGCGCAGTAGCCGTAGCGATCAGAAAACGAGTATCTTCAAAGCGGCGCGCAAGCGCCGCTTTGTCGTTGAGGAACCAATATCGTGACCAGCAGCCTTGATCCGGAATTCTCGACTCTGGCCCATCTGCTCGCAGACGTGGCCAGCAAGGCCGCCATGCAGCATTTCCGAACCGGCTTTGCGATCGAGACGAAGGACGACGCCAGCCCGGTCACCCGTGCCGATCGTGAGGCCGAAGCAGCCATGCGCGAACAGATCAACGCCGCCTTCCCGACTCACGGAATTCTGGGTGAAGAATACGGCGCGGAACGCACGGATGCGGAATTCGTCTGGGTGCTCGACCCGATCGACGGCACACGTGCCTTCATCAATGGCATTCCGCTGTTTGCCACGCTGATCGCACTGGTTCGCGATGGCACGCCGGTGCTGGGGCTGAACGCCTTTCCCGCACTCGACGAACGCTGGCTGGCCACATCCGACCAGCCGACCCGGCACTGGGGGCGCGGCAATACAGGCGTTGAAGCCCGCACACGCAACTGCCCGACTCTCGATGCGGCCCAGATGTGCACCAGCTCACCCGATATGTTCAACACCGCCGACGGCGCGCGATACGCGCAACTGAAGGCCGCCGTGCGCGACACCCGTTTCGGGACGGACGCCTGGGCCTATGCCATGGTCGCCTCGGGCCACACAGATATGGTCGCCGAAAGCGGCATGCAGCCCTATGACTATTTGTCCCACGCTGTGATCGTGGCCGGTGCCGGCGGCACGATCACGGACTGGGAGGGCCAGCCGCTTACCATGAATTCCACCGGTTCGGTTCTGGCCAGCGGGCGCGCCAGCGTGCACGAAGCAGCCCTTGCCGCGCTCAAAACAAGGTAACCCGGAGCTGATCCATGGCGCATGACGTAAGAATCGCGATTTCCTGCCCTGACCGGACCGGGCTTCTCTCGGCCATCACCGGGTGCCTTTTCGACATGGAAGCCGATATCGGCGATGCCAGTTTTGCCGTCCTTGGCGCAGCTGCCGAATTCACCACTGTTGCCACTCTGCCGGACACACTGGCCGCCAACGAGGTCAGCGACGCATTGCAGGCCCTTGCAGAACTCGCGGGTGCGGATGTTTCCGTCACGCCCTTTGCGCTTGGTGCTATCCGCAGCGAAAGCGGGCAGGTGACCCACCGTATCGAGATACGCGGCACGGACCGGCCGGGTCTTGTCGCCCGCCTCACCGAAGCCTTTGCAGATTACGGTGCCAATATCGTGCGCATGGACTGCGAACGGGTACGCGGCGATGCCGCTGCGGATTATGTGATCCAGATCGAAGCCTGGATCCCTGCTGCTCGCGCCGAGACCTGCATGGCCGCCGTCGACAACACCGCGCAATCCCTCGGCCTTTCCAGCCACGCCGAACCCGTCTGAACAGGCCCGATTCCGGCGTAAACCGGTTCGAATTGCGGCAGCATAGTGGTGATGTCTGACAACCATGTGAGCACAGGTCAGTTTTGCTTGATCCGCAGGGGCTTCTGGCCCCATCTAAAGCGTAACTGTTGGTTCCGTCCGGGAGGACACATGCGCTGCACGAAATATCTCACTCTCTTGACCGGGCTCGGCCTGGCCTTTGCCAGCCCCGCCCTGGCGCTCACCGGCACGGAGGGGCCTGCCCATGGCATGGCCATGCACGGGGAACCCAAATACGGCCCAGCCTTTTCCCATTTTGACTATGTGGACCCGGGTGCCCTCAAGGGTGGCGAGGATGTCCGCAGCGTCACCGGCACCTTTGACAGCCTCAACCCCTTCATCATTCAAGGGAACCCGGCCTCGGGTGTCGGGCTGATTTACGACACGCTCACCACCTCATCGGCGGACGAGGCCTTCACCCAATACTGTCTGCTTTGCGCGACCATGAACGTGCCGGACGACCGTTCCTGGGTCGAGTTTGAGCTGCGCGACGATGCGTTCTGGCATGACGGCGAACCGATCACGCCCGCAGACGTCATCTTCTCGTTCAACGTGCTGCGCGAGAAAGGCGCCCCCTTCTACCGTTTCTACTAT
Source organism: Alphaproteobacteria bacterium (assembly GCA_030831135.1). Classification (GTDB taxonomy): domain Bacteria; phylum Pseudomonadota; class Alphaproteobacteria; order UBA6615; family UBA6615; genus JABJAG01. The sequence goes on along the minus strand of JAURLR010000030.1, from coordinate 4,347 downwards.
CGCGACGTGACCAAAGTGGAACAGACCGGGCCGCGCAATGTGAAGTTCACCTTCGGTGCAGATCAGAACCCCGAACTGCCCTTGATCATCGGCCAGCTCCGGATTTTCCCGGCCCATTACTGGGAGACCCGGGATTTCGGCAAGACCACCCTGGACATTCCACTGGGCAGCGGCCCCTACAGAATTTCCGACGTGAAGGTCGGACGCTCCATCACCCTGGAGCGGGTGCCCGAATACTGGGGTCGCAACCACCCCACCAATATCGGACGCAACAACATCGACACGATGCGGTTTGAGTATTTCCGCGACCCGGGTGTCGCCCGAATTGCCCTGATTTCCGGCGATATCGATCGTGCCGGCGAAAACTCCTCAAAGGCCTGGGCCACGGAATTTGTCGATACCAAACCCGTGCAGGACGGGAAACTCCTGCTTGAGGAATTTGCCCATGAACGGACTGCCCCGATTCAGGGGTTCGTGTTCAACTTGCGCAAACCCATGTTTCAGGATCGCCGCGTGCGCGAAGCCCTGACAAATGCCTTCGACTTTGAGTGGTCGAACAAGAACCTGTTTTACGATGCCTATATCCGTACAGACAGCTTCTTCGACAATTCGGAACTGGGCAGCAGCGGCCTGCTCCAGGATGCTGGTGCCGAGGAACGTGAAATTCTTGAACGCTTCCGGGACCAGTTGCCCGAAGACCTTTTCACAAAAGAATATGTGCCGCCCGCCACGGACGGATCGGGCACCCGTGGCATTCGCGGCAATCTGCGCACCGCAGCAAAGCTGCTCGAGGATGCGGGCTGGGTCATCCGGGACGGCACGCGCGTCAATGCGGAAACCGGCGAAGCCTTCCAGTTCGAGATCTTGTTGGGCAGCCAGACCTTCGAGCGGATCGCCCTGCCCTTCGCCCGCAACCTTGATCGGCTGGGGATCGAAGCCAAGGTCCGCGTCGTCGATGCCTCCCAGTATCGCGCGCGCACCGACAGTTTCGACTTCGACATGATTTCCGGCATCTGGGGGCAATCGGAATCTCCCGGCAATGAGCAGCTCGACTACTGGAGCAGCGCTGCTGCCGAACGGGATGGCTCACGAAACCAGGCCGGTATTGCGGACCCGGTGATCGATGCTCTGATCGAATTGGTGATTGCCGCGCCAGACCGGGAAAGCCTGATCCAGCGGACCCGTGCGCTCGACCGCGCCCTGATCTGGGGGAAATATGTGATTCCCCATTGGCACATTGAATCGGACCGGATTGTGTACTGGGACCGCTACGGCATTCCCGAGATCGTGCCGCGCAGCGGCATACAGCTCGACACCTGGTGGCTCGACCCCGAGAAAGCAGAAGACATTCGCGCCTATCGCGGCAGCCGCTAGCACCGACGCGCTCGAGCAAGATAAGCTGCGTCCACGCGCAACGCCGACGGAGAGAGATTTGCCATGCCCATAACCCCTGTCATTGCGAGGAGCACAGCGACGAAGCAATCCAGCTTTGCGCGCCTGCCCTCTCTGGATTGCCGCACCCTTCGGGCTCGCAATGTCGGAAACGGCGGATCGGCAATGTCAGGCACTCCAACGGTCAGCCCCTAGTCCGACATGCTCGCCTATATCGTTCGCCGCCTGCTGCTGATCATCCCAACCCTGTTCGGGATCATTCTGCTCAACTTTGCCATCGTGCAATTTGCGCCGGGTGGCCCGGTCGAGCAGATGATTGCACAGATCCAGGGCACCGCCGTCGATGCGACATCGCGGGTCTCGGGTGGGCTGGGGGATGGTGGCCAGCAAGGCATCGACCGGCTGGGCGGCGATACAACCACGAGCTTTGAATCCAAGTATCGCGGCGCCCGCGGCCTGCCACCGGAATTCATCGCCGAACTGGAACAGCTCGTCGGCTTCGACAAGCCGGCCCATGAGCGGTTCTTTTTGATGCTGACGAACTACATCCAGTTCGATTTCGGCAACAGCTTCTTTCAGGACAGGCCGGTGATCGACCTGATTCTCGAGAAACTGCCGGTCTCCATCACCATCGGATTGTGGACCACGCTGTTCCTCTACGGCATCTCGATCCCGCTGGGCATCGCCAAGGCCGTGCGCGATGGTACGCGCTTTGATGCCTGGACCAGTGTCGTCGTGATCGCGGGCAACGCCCTACCCTCCTTTATGCTCGCGATTCTGGGCATTCAGCTTTTCGCCAGCGGCAACTTCGTTGACTGGCTGCCGCTCCGGGGCCTGACATCGGACAATTTCGCCGAATTGAGCCTGCTCGGCAAAATCGGCGATTACCTGATGCATATCGCGCTGCCGGTCGGGGCACTCGTCATCGGCGGTTATGCCGCGCTGACCATGCTGACCAAGAATTCCTTCCTCGACCAGATTTCCCAGCAATATGTGGTGACCGCCCGGGCCAAGGGTCTCGAGCAGCGCCGGGTGCTCTATGGCCACGTGTTCCGCAACGCCATGCTGATCGTGATCTCCGGATTTCCGGCAGCCTTCCTCTCGATCCTGTTCGGCGGCGCGCTGCTGATCGAGATCATCTTCTCGCTCGACGGATTGAGCCTGCTGGGCTTCGAGGCGGTGCTGAACCGCGACTATCCGATCGTCTTTGGCACGCTTTATATCTTCGGGCTGATGGGTCTGGTCATCAAGCTGATCACCGATGTGACCTATGTGCTGGTCGATCCCCGTATCGACTTTGAAAGCCGCGAGGTCTGAGATGACCGCTGCGACGACAAGCGCGCGCCGGTTCTTCGGCCTGACCATCACGCCGCTGACGGCGCGGCGGCTTGCGAATTTCCGGGCCAACCGGCGCGGCTACTGGTCGCTGTGGATCTTCCTGATCCTGTTCGTGCTCTCCCTGTTCGCGGAGTTCATCGCCAACGACAAGCCCCTGATCGTGCGTTTTGACGGCGCGTTCTACACGCCGATCTTCAACGCCTATCCCGAAACCGCCTTTGGCGGCGATTTCGAGACCGAGGCTGATTTCACCGATCCCTTCGTCGTTGAGTTGATCGAGGAGAAGGGCTGGCTGCTCATGCCGCTCATCCCGTTCAGTTTCGACACGCCGGTCACCGACCTGCCCACCCCGGCCCCCTCGCCACCGACGGCGCAGAACTGGCTGGGCACCGATGATCAGGCGCGGGATGTGACCGCGCGCGTCATCTACGGCTTCCGCATCTCGGTGCTCTTCGGCATGGGCCTGACCATCCTTGCCAGCATCATCGGCGTGATCGCGGGGGCCATTCAGGGCTATTACGGCGGCTGGGTCGACCTGACATTCCAGCGCTTCATCGAAATCTGGGAAGGGCTTCCCTATCTGTTTGTGCTGCTGATCGTGGCCAGCCTGTTTGTCCCCGGGTTCTGGACCTTGCTGTTCATCATGTTGCTGTTCAGCTGGACGGGGCTCGTGGGTGTCGTGCGGGCCGAGTTCCTGCGGGCGCGAAACTTCGACTATGTGCGCGCCGCACGGGCGCTCGGGTTGGGCAACCGGCTGATCATGTTCCGGCATGTGCTGCCCAATGCCATGGTCGCGACAATCACATTCCTGCCTTTCACGCTGGTCGGTGGCCTGACCGCGCTGACCGGGCTCGACTTTCTCGGCCTTGGCCTGCCGCCGGGGTCCCCTTCGCTGGGCGAATTGCTCAAACAGGCGAAGGAAAATTTCACAGCCGAATGGCTTACATTTGCCGCCGTGTTCTCGATCACGATCATGCTGATGCTTGTCGTGTTCGTTGGTGAGGCGGTGCGCGACGCGTTTGATCCGCGCAAGCAGATTTCAGGAGATGCCGGCTGATGGCCGAACCGTTGCTCAAGGTCGACAATCTGCGCGTCGATTTCTCGACCCCCAACGGCTCCGTTCAGGCCGTGAAGGGGATATCGTTCGAGGTCGGGAAGGGCGAAACCCTGGCGCTGGTTGGCGAGTCCGGGTCCGGGAAATCCGTCACCGCCCTGTCGATCCTGCAACTGCTGCCCTATCCCGTCGCGCGCCATCCTGCGGGCTCCATTACCTTTGAAGGCGAGGAACTGGTCAACGCGCCCGATCCCAGGCTGCGCGCCATCCGGGGCAACGATATCGCAATGATCTTCCAGGAGCCGATGACCTCGCTCAATCCGCTCCACACCATCGAGAAACAGGTCAACGAGGTCCTGTTCGTTCACAAGGGGCTGTCCCGGCCACAAGCCCGCGCGCGAACCCTCGAACTGCTCAAGCTTGTCGGCCTCTCGGATGCCGAAAAGCGCCTCAACGCTTACCCGCATGAACTCTCGGGCGGCCAGCGGCAGCGGGTGATGATCGCGATGGCGCTCGCCAACGAGCCAAAACTGCTGATCGCAGACGAACCGACAACGGCGCTG
>JAURLR010000329.1 GCA_030831135.1 Alphaproteobacteria bacterium | reverse complement strand
CGATCAAAAATGTTGGACCAGACCGTGAAAAACGTCTCCGGCAGCCCGGCCGCCTGCCGCATGGTGAGACCCCGAGGGACAGGGAGAACCTGTGCAACCGGTGCCGCCACATACTCGGCATAGCCGCCCCCGGTGATCAGGGCACAGACCGCATCACCGATACTGAACGCATCGACATTCTGTCCCAGCGCAACCACTTCGCCTGCAATCTCAAGGCCGTGAATATCCGAAGCCCCGGGCGGCGGCGGGTAAACCCCCTTGCGCTGCGCAATATCGGGACGATTCACCCCGGCCGCGATGATGCGGACCAGAACCTCATCTGCGCCCGGCTCGGGCACCGGCCGCGTTCCCGGCGTGAGCACATCGGGGGTACCAGCTTCGCGAATTTCAATCGCCATCATTTGTGTTGGCAGCGTCATGATTTGTGTCTCCCCGGTACCCGACGTGAGCGCCTCAACAATTTGAACAGTTGCAGCAACAATCTAGGCGCGCGAAACTTTGCGCGCAAACACAAGCCACATGGCAAAACCGGGAGGAGCGAAATGGGCCTGGATGATGATCTTGAACCCACATTTCAGGGCGTAAAGGCCGGATTCGAGCAGATAAATGTCGAAGCCCTGTCGATCGAGGAACTGAAAGAGTATATCGCCCACGCACAGGGTGAAGTCGCGCGCGCCGAAGCCGAAATCCAAAGCCGAGAAGCGCTTCGGGGCGATGCTGACGCGCTGTTCAAAACCTAGTAGGAAAGCAGCGTCAGAATAATTGCGCAGCCAGACCGCGCACCCGGAGGAAACATGACCAACCATTTCGACATCGACCTGGACAAGAACCCGGCGAACTATATGGCGCTCTCGCCGCTGAGCTTCATCCGCCGTTCCGCCACGGTCTATGCCAAACGCACCGCCATTGTTCACGGCGACATTCGGTTCACCTATGCGGAGTTCTATGACCGGTCGCGCCAGCTTGCCTCGGCCCTGTCCCGGCGCGGCGTGGGGGTTGGCGACTGTGTTGCGGTGATGCTGCCCAATATTCCCGCGATGCTCGAAGCCCATTTCGGCATTCCCATGTCCGGCGCCGTGATCAATGCCCTCAACTACCGTCTGGATGCCAAGGCGATTGCCTTCATTCTCGATCATGGTGAAGCCAAGGTCCTGCTCACCGACACCGAGTTCGCACCCACGATCCGGGAAGCCCTTGCACTTGCCAAGACCAAGCCGATTGTCATCGACATCAACGACCCCGAAGGGCCGGGCGGCGAATCCCTCGGCGAGATGGATTACGAAGACTTCATCGCCAGCGGCGACCCGTCATTTGACTGGTCCTTCCCGGAGGATGAGTGGAACGCGATTGCGCTCAACTACACCTCGGGCACCACCGGCAATCCCAAGGGCGTGGTGTCCCATCATCGCGGCGCCTATCTGAATTCCATCGGCAACACCTATACCTGGGGTGCGACCGGCGGCCCGGTCTATCTCTGGACACTGCCGATGTTCCACTGCAATGGCTGGTGTTTCACCTGGGGCGTCACCGCTGTCGGCGGCACCAATGTGTGCCTGCGCAACATCTCAAGCGCCGCCATCTATGATTCCATCGTCCGGCACAGCATCACCCATCTGTGCGGCGCACCTGTGGTGATGCAGATGATCGTCAACGCTTCGGAGGCCGACCGCCAGAGCTTTGAGCAGGATATCGAATTCATGACTGCGGCCGCACCGCCGCCCGCATCGGTTCTCGCCAAGATGTCCGAACAAGGCATCCGCGTGACCCATGTATACGGACTGACCGAAATCTATGGCCCTGCGATCATCTGCGCCTGGCAGGACGAATGGGATGCGCTGCCGCTCGAAGAACAGGCCAAACTGCAATCCCGTCAGGGTGTACCCTATGAGGTGCTGGAAGACATGATGGTGGCCGATCCGGTAACCCTGGAACCGGTTCCCAAGGATGGCGTGACCATGGGAGAGGTCTTCACCCGTGGCAACGTGACGATGAAGGGATATCTCAAGAACCCGAAAGCCACGCAGGAGGCCTTTGCCGGCGGCTGGTTCCACACCGGTGATCTGGGGGTCTGGCACCCGGACGGTTATGCCGAACTCAAGGACCGCTCCAAGGACATCATCATTTCCGGCGGCGAAAACATCTCATCCATCGAGGTCGAAGACGCGCTGTACAAGCACCCGGCAGTCTCCGCCGTGGGGGTGGTGGCATGGCCCGACGAGAAATGGGGTGAAACCCCCTGTGCCTTTGTCGAACTGAAACCGGATGCGAGCGCGACGGAAGAAGGAATCATCGCCCATTGCCGTGACAACCTGGCCCACTTCAAATGCCCGCGCCATGTGGTCTTCGGCCCAATTCCCAAGACCTCAACGGGCAAAATCCAGAAATTCAAGCTGCGCGAGATGGCTGTCGAGATGGCAGCCGCCTGACAACCAGATACAGAACAGCAAAAGGCGGCTCCGGAGAGCCGCCTTTCTTTTCATTCCATCATGGGAGTCTGATGCGGGTCAGACAGCTTCCATATGGGATATCTCTTCTTTCAGTTTGAGTTTCTGCTTTTTCACTTCCGCGATTGCGGCCTGATCCGGGAGGGGACGCTGCGCTTCGCCTTCGATGGCATCATCGAGATTGGCGTGGCGGCGCTTCAATTCGTTGATTCTTGGCTGCATGGTCACTTGAAAAGTCTCCTCTTCGTGCTGGTGTCAGGTTATCGACACATCAAATGCTAGGACGATTCATACCGCTTTGCAAAGCCGACCAAAGTCGCAGCGCCGGTCCGGCAAAACGGCCTCAACACGTCACCAATTTTGTGATAGCCACCACAGACAAGACCTATCGGGGCCGGACGTGTCACAGGACAACCAGAACAACGAAGAACAGATGCTGCATCGCCTTGCCCAGTTGCAAAGCGAGCATCGTGATCTGGACGACGTGATCGCGCGCATCAGCGACGAGCGACCCTTCGATCAACTGCAGATTCAACGCCTGAAAAAGCGGAAACTCGGTCTGAAAGATGAAATTCTGAAGATCGAGAGCGAGCTGCTCCCCGACATCATCGCCTGAGCGACAGGTTATTCTGCCGCGCGGCCCTGTTTCTGCGCGTACATCGCCTGATCGGCCCGCTGCAGGGCTTCACCCGCATCTTCAGAGCCCGAAAAGGAATACGCCCCGTAGGACACCGACAGGGACAGGCTGTGGCCTTCCCATGCGAATGGCGTGTTCTCGATCAATGCCGAAAGCGAAGACGCCTTTTCATGCGCGGACTCGCTGCCCGCCTGAGCCAAAATCACACCGAACTCGTCACCACCCAGCCGTCCGACGATATCGGACTCGCGAATGTTTTCGGCAAGCAGGGTCGCGACATGCTGCAGGGCTTCATCCCCGGCCGCATGGCCATGGGTGTCGTTGATTTCCTTGAACCCGTTGATGTCGAAATACAGCACGCTCGTCTGGGCGCCATAGCGTTCGGCATAGGCGATCATGCGGCTCATCTCGCGCACGAATGCCCGCCGGTTGGCGATGGGCACCAGCGTGTCTTCATCAGCGAGTTTTTCAAGGTAGTTGATCCGGCTGCGGGCCTAGCTCAGTTCCTCGCGCATGCGCTGAACCTCGTTCATCAGCATGTCGAGGGCCTGGCGAACCTTGGGGGTCAGATCGGTATCCGAAAGCCCGGCGATGGTCGCCACATCGGCCATGGGCCGGGGTGCTGTCGCCGCAGTGGCATCCTGTGCGCCATAGGCACGGCTAGCCGCCTGCACGGCACTGGCCGGTGCGACACTGCCGGTACTCTGGGGGCGAGTGCGATCAATCTTCATATTTCG
>JAURLR010000328.1 GCA_030831135.1 Alphaproteobacteria bacterium | reverse complement strand
TTCCTTGAAGCGTTCTTCGGAATCCCGGTCCCCGGGGTTCAAGTCTGGATGATGCTTCTTGGCAAGCTTGCGATAGGCCTTGCGAATTTCATCCGCAGTCGCCGTCGCCGCCACGCCGAGAGCCTTGTACGGATCATTTGCCACGGTGATACCCCCAAATTACATTCTTCCCATGTTATTTGGGGTGCAAACGCAGAAATTGAAGACCTGAACCCAAAATGGGTAGAGTCGATTCCGGAACAAGTGGCCGATTGCGGAGATGCCGAAATGAGATTTGCATCCATACAAAAGTCGATTTTAGCGGGTGCGGTCATGTTGCCGCTCTGGGCAATACACCCCGCACAGGCCAACCAGTGTAACTCCGCAGATTTCCAACACGGCGTTTCGGGAGGCAAGTACTGCATTGCTGTCGAAACCGTGACCGAAAACCCCAGGGCGCCCCTCGTCGTGGTCCTCCACGGTGACATGTCGAGCGGCAAGCCCCCGTCCTATGCGACGCGGTTTGCCAAACGCATCACAGAGCTAAGCCCCGATGTGACAATCGTCTCCATGCTTCGTCCCGGCTATGACAATGGCCAAGGCAAGAAATCCGAGGGCGACACCAATGGACGGCGCGACCACTACACAGCGAACAATATCGATGCCGTGGCCGAAGCAGTCCGCAATCTGTCGGTGCATCACAAGGCATTATATACAATCATTGTCGGTCATTCCGGAGGTGCGGCCACAGCCGCCCTTATTGCAGGCCGAAACCCCGACATACTCGACGGAATGGTGCTGATTTCCTGCCCCTGCGATATCACGCGCTGGCGCCTCGAACGCAATGCCAGTTCATGGCCCGCCTCGCTATCCCCCAGCGACTATGTCGATACGGTTCCACTAGACACCATCGTCCTGGCGATGACCGGCCGCAATGACGACAATACCAGCCCGGGGCTGGCCAAATCATATGTTGCGGAAATCCGCGAGCGCGGCGGAAACGCAACTTTCATCGAAATTGCCGGTGAGCGCCATTTTCTATCAACGAAAATGGCCGACGAGATTCTACCGCGAATAGCCCAGATGCTCAAAACACTCGCAGCATCGCATTAGACGCAAAAAGCCGGTCCAACAGACCGGCTTTTGAAGGGAAATGGTAGCGGAGGAGGGATTTGAACCCCCGACACGAGGATTATGATTCCCCTGCTCTAACCAACTGAGCTACTCCGCCCCGAGATGCGGCGCCGATATAGGCGGCCCCCTCCCTGCCTGTCAAGACAGTCGGCTTAGGCTCAGGGAAATCACCTGTGAAGCGGCTCAGGTCAGGACGGTTTGGCGGCCCCCTCAGGGCCACTTGCCTTGCGTTTTCCGCGCCCCAGCAGCACCACGCCGACCACCACCAGAACGAATGCGATCAGGTGGAAGAATTGCGGCTGTTCGCCAAGGATCGCGATGGCCAGCACTGCGGTCAGGACGGCACGAATGTAGTTCGCCATCACCGCCTTGTTGGCCCCGATGGCAAGCACCACGGTGTTGGTGAACCCGACCGCCACGATGGCCACGGCGATGCCGACCCAGGCCATGACGGCCGCGGATTCCCAGGTCACTGGCATCGGCAGGTAAAATATCGTTTCGAGAATGTAGATCGGCAGCAGGACCACCATCGCGAAGAGCTGGATGGTCAGGAGAATTTCCGCCGTGGTGAAGTCCCCGGGAATGCGCCGCAACAGCACGTTGTGAACGGCGAAGCCAAACATCGCTGCCAGCATGATCAGGTCACCAATATTGGGCTCGAGCGCGGTCAGCACCGCCAGATCGCCACGCGAAATGATCATCAGAACGCCCAGCGTGGCGATCACCACGCCGATCCACTGGTTTCGCGAAATCCCGTCGCGGAACAGCAGGATACTCAGCAGTACGGTTGCAACCGGCTGGGCCGTCGACACCACGCCACCGTTGATGGCGGTGGTGAAGTGGTAGGCGACATAGACCGCCGCATTGCCGAACGGCCCCAGCGCCACGCCCATCACCAGAAACAGTTTCCAGTGACGCCGCAGGATGGCGCGCTTCTCCCACACGGCGCGCCCGACAAAAGGCAGCAGGACAGCCGTCGCAATGGCGAGACGCCAGAACCCGATTCCCATCGGTGGCATCTCGCCCTGCACCCAGCGACCAATAATGTGGTTCGAGGCCAGGATCGTCGCAGCAGCGAACATCAGCCCGTAAGGCCAAAGCCCCTGCCGAAACCGGCTCTGGTTGACGTCGCTCACACCGACGCCCCGAAACTGGGCGTGGCCCTATTCCGGCTTGGCCGCAATTGTTTCCATCTCGACTTTCCATTTCGGATTGGCGAGCTGGCTGATCACGACCCAGGTCGAGGCCGGGACATGGCCGGGTGCGAGATATTTTTCACGATGCGCCTTCAGAAATTTGAGACCATCGGGATCGGTGGAATAGACGTTCAGGCGCACGATGTGCTCTGGGCCAAAGCCGGCATCGGCCAGAATCGCGAGGGTATTCTGCCAGATCAGGTCGTGCTGGGCCTCGAAACCTTCCGGCACCTCACCTTCGGGTGTGACGCCGACCTGGCCTGCGGTCACCAGCCAGCGCGCATTCGGCGGCACTTCGACCGAGTGGCTGTACATGGCGGCTGGCGGGGCAATGTTCGACGGGTTGCGTGTCTTGAGCATGCGTTCTCTCCTGGTTTCAATTGAAATGGGTTGGATCGCCTAATCGGCCAGCGCCAGCAGATACGTGGCGAGTTCTTCGGGGGCCGAATAGAAAGGGGAATGGTCCGTGTCGATCGTGAAGACCCGGTCACAGGGCTGGGCCGCGATCATCGCGCGCTGCATGGCGATCGGGATCGCATTGTCGCGCAGGCATTCGATATAGGCGCGTTTGACCGTTCCGAAATTGTCCGGCGTCGTGCGGGCCTGCTGCTGGAACGGCTCAACGGCCTGCGGCACCAGTCGCGCGATGGCGCGCTCCACATCCTCGGCCGGACATTGGGCATAGAATGTCGGGGGAATGATTGCGCGCGGCATTGTGACCGACAACCCATCCTCGGACAGGACCCGTTTGCCCGCCATATCCTCCGGCCCCTCGTGTTCTGCGAGATCGGTGCGGTTCTGACCATTTTTCGGCATCATCGCCGTCAGATAGGCAACCCATGCAATCCTGTTCGGCAGGCGTTCGGCGACTTGCGTAATCGTCATGCCGCCAAGACTGTGACCGAGCAGAATGACGGGGTCAGCCTGGGATTCGACGATCGAACAAACATGGTCGACATAGGCCGCAAGGCTCACCTCGCCAATCGGAACCATATTGTCCCCATGTCCCGGCAAATCCACAGCAATGACCTTGTGGCCCATGGCTTCCAGAAGCGGAACAACTTTCTCAAAACACCAGCCGCCATGATAGGCGCCGTGAACGAGGACGTATGTGCTCATGCTGCTTCACTCCGTGTTTCGTCCCGCATGATCCAGCCACCACCGAGAACCCGGCTGCCATCATAGAACACCGCAGCCTGCCCCGGCGAGACGCCAAACTCCGGCGTGGTGAGCTCCACCTCTGCCCGACCCTCACCGGTTCCAAAGACCCGTCCGGGCACCGGCTCCATCGTCGAGCGGATGCGCACCATGACGTCGAGGCCGTCTGCCGGCGGTCCCCCTCCCGCACCCAGCCAGTTCACATTGCTCACCCGGACCCTTGAGATCGCGAGCGCGCTGCGCGGCCCCACGACCACACGGCGGGTTTCAGGTTCGATCCGGACGACATACAGCAGCTCGTCTTCTCCCGAGGCATCCTTGCGCCCGCCAATGCCGAGCCCACGGCGCTGGCCGATGGTGAAATGCATGATGCCCTTGTGGAGGCCGAGGGCAGTGCCGTCGAGATGCACGATCTCGCCCGGCTCGCCCGCTTCGGGACGCAGCCGTTCGACCACCGAGGCATATTTGCCATCGGGCACGAAACAGATGTCCTGGCTGTCGGGCTTTTCGGAAATCTCAAGGCCAAGGCGGCGCGCATGGTCGCGCACATCGTCTTTCGGCATCTCGCCCAGCGGGAAGCGCAGGAACGCGAGTTGTTCGGGCGTGGTCGCGAACAGGAAATAGCTCTGGTCACGTGCAGCATCCACCGCCCGATGCAATTCCGGTCCGTCCGGGCCATCCACACGCCGGATGTAATGTCCCGTGGCAAGCGAATCAGCACCGAGGTCTTTTGCCGTCGCCACCAGATCCCGAAACTTCACCGTCTGGTTGCAGGTCACGCAGGGGATCGGTGTCTCGCCACGCAGATAGGCATCGGCGAAGTTCTCGATCACGTCCTCCCGGAACCGGGATTCGTAATCAAGCACGTAATGGGGAAAGCCGACCGCGTCGGCAACCCGGTGGGCATCGTAGATGTCCTGCCCCGCACAGCAGGCCTTGGAGCGCGCCGTGGCGGCGCCATGGTCATAGAGCTGGAGCGTGATGCCGACGACTTCGTAACCCCGCTCATGGAGCAGTGCTGCGGTGACGGAACTGTCAACGCCGCCCGACATCGCGACGACGATCTTTGTTTCAGCCGGGGAGCGAGCCTCGGCACCAATTTCAATCTGTGCGTTCATAACGGCAATATAGGCGCAGGCTGGCAATCGGCAAACTGGTCACAATCGCATCGCCGCCTTGATCAAACGGCTTGGAAACCTCATCTTCTAGGGATGAGCACATCAAACCCGAAATTCTCCTCGCGCCCTGTATCCGGCAAAATCCACAAAGTGGCCTTTCTTGCTTCGTTGGGGCTGTCGACAGCCTTGCTGGCTGGGCCCGCACAGGCCGATATCCGGGCGGATGTCGCCCGTTGCGCGGGGATTCAGGACGACACAGCGCGTCTGGGGTGTTTCGACACCGCCGCGTTCGATATGCAGATCGAACGCGACGCGGCGGCGGTTGCCGCGGCAGACGCGCTGGCGGAAGAGTTCAGGTTTGATCGCAATTTGATGCCGGGGCCCCTCACGCTCAACCTCAGGGTGAGCGGGAACCTCCAACTCAGCCGCGATACGTTTGCGGCACGGGAGATCGAGGAAGCTGTCCGCAGGACCACCAAGGCGCTGGGCGAGATCCAAGGATGGAACCTCGAGATCACGGTACATGGGGGCCAGGTTACGCTCAGCCGGGGCAGCCCCTATTCCGGCGAGGAACTGTTTCTTCAGGCGCAACGAGGGCTGGAGCGAAGCGGCCTGTCGGAAGATCGCTACACGATCACGCGCGGCCCGGATGCCGAACCCGAATTGTGGGATGACGGCCGTGTCCGCAGTGCCAACGAGCACGTTAATATCGTTGTGCGGGGGCTCGGCAACGCCGCAGGCCGCTAACTTCGGGACACGTCCAGTCCCATCTGCCAGAAGTCGACCTCAAGTCGCGTGGCCTGCTCGAATGTCCGCTCGAGGGACTTGAGCCGTTCGCCGCCTGCCCGGCTCTTCCAAAGGCGGTCGAGGGCAGCGCCGTGGGCATGGACGGCGGCCTGATACGCGTCTCCGGCATACGTCTCGATCCAGCTCAGATAGGGATTGTCGTCACGCCGCGTCGCCGGATCCGCCACCAGCCGGCTCCCGATCTCGCCATAGCCGATAATGCAAGGCGCAAGCGCAACGTAGAGGTCGAGCAGATCGCCCTGAGCGCCCTTTTCGAGCACATAGCGGGTATAGGCCATCGTCGCCGTTGCCTCGGGCAAGACCTCCATGGCGGCCTCATCCAGCCCCCAGGCCGCGCAGTATTCGACATGCAGTGCCATTTCGACATCAACGATCGCATGAATACCCGCTGCGGCATCGCGAATGTCGGCCAGAGTGTCGGCCTTGTAGGCCGCCAGTGCGTAAGCCCGCGCGAAGTGAATGAGGAACAGGTAATCCTGCCCCAGGTAACGCCGAAACGCCGCCTCGGGCAGCGTCCCGTCAGCCAGCCCGGATACAAACGCGTGTCTGACATAGTCGGACCAAGCCTGCATGCCCGCCTCACGCAATCGCGGAAACAGTTCAAGTTCGTCGAGATACGCCATCAGGCGAGCAACAGATTGCGGGTGGAATCCGGCAGATGAACCACCAGTCCGTCCATCGCCTCCGTGATGATGATCTGGCAACCAAGCCGCGAGGTGGCTTTCAGGCCAGGGGCGAGGTCGAGCATGTCTTCCTCGTCTTCGGTCGGGGCATCGAGACGATCATTCCAAGCCGGGTCCACGATCACATGGCAGGTCGAACACGCCATCGCGCCTTCACACGCGCCTTCCATGTCGAGACCATTGTCCCAGGCAATCTGCAAAAGGGAATGACCCAGCGGAGCATTCACCTCACGCCGGTTTCCATCTGATTCAACGAAGATCATACGCGGCATGAACAACCCTGACCGCTAGAGAACACTAAACGTGGAAAGATTCGCCGCAGCCACAGGTGCCCTTGGCGTTGGGATTTTCAAACACAAAGCCGGATTCGAACTTGCCTTCGCGGTAATCCATTGTCGCGCCGATCAGGAACATCGTTGCCGCGGGATCAATGAATACCCGAACCCCTTTGTCCTCGACCACTTCCTCGAACTGCTTGGCTTCCTCCGCGTATTCGACCACGTAGGAAAGGCCCGAGCAGCCGCGTGTGGAAAGGCCGACACGAACGCCGGATACGGTCTCCTCGGCACGATCCATGAGGGATCGCACACGCGCCGCAGCGGCATCGGTCAGATTGATGATCGGTTCAGCCATGAAATACTCCTTCACCCTCCATATAGGTCAATTGAAGTCGAGTGCCAGTTTCGCATCGTCGGACATCCGCTCCGGGGTCCAGGCCGGGTCCCACACCAGGTTCACTTCGACCTCGCCAATGCCTTCGACATCGGCAACGGCGTTGGCCACCCAGAAGGGAATTTCGCCAGCCACCGGACAGGCCGGGGCCGTCAGCGACATATCCACCCGCACCGAGCCGGTCGAATGAATCTCGACCTCGTAGATCAGGCCCAGATCATAGATATTCACCG
Organism: Alphaproteobacteria bacterium; assembly: GCA_030831135.1. GTDB lineage: Bacteria > Pseudomonadota > Alphaproteobacteria > UBA6615 > UBA6615 > JABJAG01. The sequence continues at coordinate 2,790 of JAURLR010000328.1, read as the reverse complement.
GAATTTCCGGGTCGTGGACCGTTCGCAGCGCGGCAATGACCGCCTCTTCGCCGGCCACTGGCGTACCTTCGGGCAGCGGCTCACCTGCCCGCGCAGTGATTTCCTCACCCGGCGGGGTGGGGGCGAACATCCCCAGTGGGGATCCCATTCCATGTTCGAATGACATAGCGCTCTCCTATTCCGTCGAGATTTCGTTTTCGCCCTTCAGGGCCGCCACAAGCGTGTGCCAGGGCAGTGTCGCGCATTTCACACGCGTGGGGAATTCACGAACACCTGAAAGCACTTTCAGCTTCTCGACATCCTCGTCGAGCTCCACATTCTCACCCTCACCGGTACACATATGGTGAAAGGCCTCGAACATATGTTGCGCTTCCTCGGCGCTTCGGCCTTTCAGCAAATCTGTCATCATTGATGCTGATGCCATTGATATTGCACATCCTTTACCAAGAAATGAGGCATCGGCGATTTTCCCGTCGGCATCCAGCTTGATATAGATCACCAGCTGATCGCCACAAAGCGGGTTGTTGCCGCGCGCCTCATTGGTCGCGTCATCACTCGCGTGGAAATTCCGCGGGTTCTTCCCGTGGTCCAGGATTACCTCCTGATACAACTCTCGAAGATCGTCACTCATCAGCCAAAAAACTCCTCTACATCGCCCAGCGCCTGAACAAGGGCATCGATATCGGCACGGTTGCTATACAGGCCGAGTGACGCACGTGTCGTGGCGGGAACGTCCATCCGCTGCATCAAGGGTTGCGCGCAGTGGTGCCCGGCCCGCACGGCAACGCCGGCACGATCTATGATCGTTGCGATGTCATGGGGGTGGGCGTAGTCGAGCATGAAGGAAATGACGCTGGCCTTGTTCGGGGCCGTTCCGATGATCCGCAGGCCTCTCACACTCAAGAGTTGCTGGGTCGCATAGTTGAGCAAATCCTGCTCATGGGCCGCGATGGCCGCGAGCCCCAAACCGTTCACATATTCGATGGCCGCGCCCAGCCCGATGGCCTGGGCAATCGCGGGGGTGCCTGCCTCGAATTTGTGCGGCAGCTTCGCCCAGGTCGATTTTTCAAAGGAGACCGAGGAGATCATGTCGCCGCCGCCCATGAAGGGCGGCATCGCGTTGAGCAGTTCCTCGCGCCCGTAGAGCACACCGATCCCGCTGGGCCCGTAAAGCTTGTGCCCGGAGAAGACGTAGAAATCGCAACCGAGCGCCTGCACATCGACGGGAAAATGGGTGATCGCCTGACAACCATCGATCAGCACCTTTGCGCCGACCGCATGGGCGCGGTGAATAATGTCCTCGATCGGCAGGATCGTACCCAGCACATTCGACATCTGGGACACGGCCACGAGCTTTGTTTTCGGCCCGAGCAGTTCCTCGAATGCCGACATGATCAGTTCACCCTCATCGGTGATCGGCGCGACCTTCAGGACAATGCCCTTCTCGTCCCGCAGCATCTGCCAGGGAACGATATTGGCATGATGCTCCAGCTCGGTAATGACGACCTCATCGCCTTCCTTCAGGAATGCCCGCCCGAAGCTATGGGCGATCAGGTTGATCGATTCCGTGGCATTACGGGTGAAGATGATTTCGTGGCTGTGAGCGGCACCGATGAAGTCACGGATGATGTCCCGCGTGCCTTCATAGCGCTCGGTCACCGCCTCGCTGATCTGATAGAGCCCGCGATGCACATTGGCATATTCGCGCTCGTACACATCGCTTACCGCATCGATTACGTGACGCGGCTTCTGTGCCGAGGCCGCGCTGTCGAGAAACGCCAGCGGTTTGTCATGCATGGTCCGCGCAAGAATGGGAAAATCGGCGCGAATGGCCTCCACGTCATAAGGGTCGGTAACGAGCCTGGCTGTGCTGGACGTTGTCATGGTCAATCCTGTCCCTGCGGCGCATCGACATTCTTCGTCAGCCACTGACGCACATGGGTGGTGAAGTCATCGGCCACCTGCTCGAGCGGAATCTCGGCAATCGCTTCCGACAGAAAGGCCTCGATCAACATGCGACGCGCCTGATCACGCGGAATGCCACGACTGAGCAGATAGAACATCAGGTCTTCATCGAGTTCACCTGCGGTCGCGCCATGGCTGCACTTCACATCATCGGCATAGATTTCAAGTTCCGGCCGTGCATCGATCTCGGCGCGCGGCGACAGCAGCAGCGCCCGGCTCAGCTGATGACCGTCGGTCTTCTGGGCGTCACGTTTGACATGCACCTTGCCCTGAAACACGCCTCGCGACTGACCGTCCAGAACGCCCTTGTAGACCTGGCGTGACCGGCATTCCGGCGCGGCATGTTCCACGAAGGTGGTGTTGTCGACGACTTGCTTGTCGGTTGCGAGATAGACACCATCCAGTCGGCAGTCCCCACCGGGGCCATTCATATAGGCATGGATTTCACTCCGCCCGATCGCCGCACCGCTTTGCAGGACAAAGCTGTCATAGGTGGTGTTCGCCCCCATCGCGACAGCCGTTCCCGACAGATGGACGGTCGTCCGCGACTCTTCCTGAAAGACGAAATGGTTCAGTTCGGCTGCATCATCGAGATGCAACTCGGCGACGATATTGTTGAAGCTGGAACCGCCCGCCGTGGTGATATGAGTTTCGATCAGGGTCGCTTTTGCTGCCTTGCCCATGACCACGAGATGCCGCGGCTGCACCATCATCGCGGTCTCGCCGGGTGCGGTGATCGAGATCAGATGGACCGGCTTGTCGAGGACAATTCCGTCTCCGACAAAAACCGCCATACCATCGCGCAGAAACGCAGTGTTGAGCGCC
>JAURLR010000327.1 GCA_030831135.1 Alphaproteobacteria bacterium | reverse complement strand
TAAAACGGAAAATCGTGGAGAGCCAAGAGGTTCTTCACGAACAGAGGGGAATACGTGCTACCCACCGCGTATGAGCACAGTTCAAATCAGATTCGGATTCGAGATACGGATCGAATGCAACATCCCCGTTCCCATGTTGCTGGCACTCTCGCCACGCCCGGATATCAACCTGTCCCTCATCGGGTCTGATGTGGTTCGCACCGAACCGTTGGTCGCCCAGGAAACCTATTTCGATGCTTTCGGAAACCGGTTTTCCCGGATCGTCGCCCCCACGTGCGGGCTCACGCTCTGGTCAGACTGCATTGCAAAGGTGGATGGTCGGCCCGACCCGGTCGTCGCCGACGCAAGGCTGGCCCCGGTCCACGAGCTTCCGGTCGAAACCCTGCAATTCCTCGCGCCAAGCCGCTATTGCGAATCTGACAAGCTCGGGGATGTCGCATGGAGTATGTTCGGGTTCTACCCCCCCCGGTTGGCAGCAGGTGCAGGCCATCTGCGACTATGTCCACGAACAAACCACCTTCGACTACAAGTTCGGACGCCCAACCAAGACCGCCTATGACGTCCAGATCGAAAAAACCGGCGTCTGCCGGGATTTCGCACATCTGGCCATCTCGCTTTGCCGCGCGATGAACATCCCGGCGCGATATGTCAGCGGTTACATCTCGGATATCAGCGGACCGGAATCCGGGCCGACGGATTTCTGCGCCTGGTTCGAGGTCTTTCTGGACGGCGCTTGGCACGCCTTCGATGCGCGCCATAACACGCCCCGGATCGGCCGCATCCAGATGGTCCGCGGCCGGGACGCCGCCGATGTCGCGATCATCACGTCCTTTGGCGCCTACGATCTGACCCATTTCCGGGTCTGGACCATGGGCCTGACCGGCGATGCTGACGACGCAGCGCTGCTGGAAACACTCGAAACGCGACCGGACACACCCGCACTGGTGTTCCCCTCATCAGCAATGATCGAGGACTAGATTCCCACCGCGTTGCGATAGACCTCAAGCAGGTGTTCCTGCTCCTGACGCTCATTGGGTTCCAGTTTCCGCAGGCGCACAATGGCGCGCATGGTCTTGGCGTCGAACCCGGCTGATTTCGCCTCGGCATAAACCTCGCGAATATCGGCATTCAGATTGGCCCGATCTTCCTCGAGACGCTCGACGCGTTCGATAAAACTGCGCAGGCGGTCGCCCGCTATTCCGCCGGTGTCAGACATGAAACGCTCTCCGAAATTCGATTGGCATCGCGATGAACCGCGACGTATATGGCTTTAGCCCAATCACCTGTGGAAAGGCAAAGACACCGGTGGTGGAAAACTCTCAATCGAGCATTTTCTCGAACCAGATTTCGGCATAGGGATTGTCGTTGTACCGCGCGATCTCGCTATAGCCACAGCGCGCATAGAGCTTATGGGCTTCGGTCAGGGACCTGTTTGAATCCAGCCGGACCCGCGCGAATCCGGCCTCGCGCGCGACGTCTTCCAGGCGCAGAAGGATCTGGTGGCCGACCCCCTGCCCGCGCACCGCTTCGGACACCCACATTCGCTTGATCTCGGCATAGCCACCGTCACGAAAGGCGACCGCGCCGCACCCTGCGGCTTTGCCTTGCACCCGGGCGATCAGGAAATCACCGGTTGGCGGTGCATAGATTCCATCATCAGCGGCACCGCCACGCGCGGGATCGAAGCCGGTCTCGAAGCGGCTGTTTATTTCCCGGAAGTAACCGTCGAGGCAGAATTGCGCATCGGGATGCGACACCGCCACACGCTCAAGCGCAATCTCCACGCGATCCGCCGTCCCGCCCGGACTTAGTGGCCCTGCTTTTCCTGCATCCTGGCCAGCTGCTCGGGCGTCGCCTCGGTCTGGTGCTTCGACTTCCACTCGCTATAGGGCATGCCGTAGACGATTTCGCGGGCATCCTCATAGTCCAGTTCGATGCCTTTCTCTTCGGCAGCGGCCCGGTACCATTTCGACAGGCAGTTGCGGCAGAAATCCGCCAGATTCATCAGATCGATATTTTGGACATCCGGATGATCACGCAGATGCTGGACAAGGGTCCGGAAGGCTGCGGCTTCAAGTTCGGTCTGGGTCGCTTTGTCGAGATCGGCCATGTCATGTCTCCTGCCGGTTTGCGGTTGCACCCGCAATATAGGCTCGGGAGCCGGCGGTGCAATGCACCGCACCGGCTTCCGCGATAGGATCTAGCTCAGGGCTGCCGCCGCGCGCTGGATCCGGGTGCAGGCTTCCGACAGGACTTCCGTGGCCGTCGCATAGGACACCCGGAAATGCGGCGACAGGCCAAACGCTTCACCATGCACCACTGCAACGCCTTCCGATCCCAGCAGGTATTTCGCCACGTCCTCATCCGAACCCAGCACATTGCCGTCCGGCGTTTTCCTGCCGATCATGCCCGCCACGGAGGGATAGACGTAAAACGCGCCTTCGGGCGTCGCGCAGGTGATCCCTTCGGCATCGTTGAGCATCGACACCACCAGGTCCCGACGCTCCTTGAAGACCTTGTTGTGTTTG